>JAOUDE010000169.1 GCA_029859455.1 Ignavibacteria bacterium
AACAGCATTCACGCGTACGCGCCAGTCGGGATCCGCTGTTGCCAGCTCAATGAGACGCGGGACCGCCCGATCATCACCGGCGCTTCCGATTGCGGCCGCGAGATACATCCGGGCGTCAGCAGAGCGATCCTGCAAACCCCGGATCATTGGCGGAACGAACGGACGAAGGAGCGAGTCAGCACCAATCCGCATCATCGCGTACGCGGCCTGCCATGGGACACCCGTGTCTGCTTCAAGCAATTTCGCGGCGAACGCAGTTGCTGTCATCTTCCTGATGCCCCGGTATGCGTACCGTCCGACCGCAAGGGCGATGCTCTGTTGCAGCGTTCCATCCTCCAACGCCTGACCCGCCGGAATGAGATCCTGCAGACCTGCCGCATCACCGCACTTTCCGAGACCCTGCACGGCGGCATCAACTACCGATGCATCCTCCCCGTCGCGTATCGATGCAAGAAGACCAGCAGAGATCAGCCTCCTCTGAGGAGCCGATACAACCTGGGTCATCTGACCGAGGGCAAAAGCGGAAGCCGCCCGGACCCCGGGAACCGGGTCGCGCAGAGAACTGACAAGCAAGGCGATATGGCTGGTATCCTGGACAGACCCGGCGGCAATTATCGCCTTGCGACGAACCTCCGCGTCGGGATTAGAGAAAAACCGGGCCAGCATGACCCCATCGCGCTGGTCCTGGGCCTGCTGGATTTCCCTGGTGAGCGCGGGATCAGCGGCGAACAGACTGCCTGTCACCATGAACGGGAGCAGAATGGAGAGAAATATCAGTCGTTTCATTCGGATTCTTGTTTGTGACGGGTAAGACGGAGTACGGAGCGGGGTTGAACAGTAGTGAAAAAGAAATCGATGGTCAAGGGAAAAATCGCGGCCGGCTAGGCAGCATTCAGCGGCTCCGGGTCACCGATTCCGAAGAGGTCATATACGTTGTACGATGTGGTTCGTGCAACATCTTCGACTGGAAGACTCCTGATGTCGGCGAGCTTTCGGGCAATCAGCGGTATGTGAGCCGGCTCGTTGCGTGTACCGCGGTGAGGCACCGGGGCAAGATACGGACTGTCGGTTTCAAGCAGGAGATCCTCCATCGCGACTCCGGCGGCAACCGTCTGAGCCAGTTCCGACTTCTTGAACGTGATGATCCCTGGAAAGGACACGTAGAATCTCATCATGATTACTTTCTTCGCCGCCGCAAGGTCTCCGGAAAAACAATGGAACACTCCCCGCGGAGCGGGACGCTGTGCGTCACGACGCCTCCAGCCGGAATCCTTCCTGATACATTCTTCCGTGATGCGGATCGTATCACCGATCGAATCACGTGTATGGACGACAATGGGCAGGTTGCACCTCTGTGCGATCGCGATCTGGTCGGCGTAGACCCTCTGCTGGACATCCTGCGGCGCGAAATCGTAATAGTAGTCAAGTCCGATCTCGCCGATCGCGACCACACGGGGATGACGGCTCAGTTCCTCGAGTTCCCTCAGATCGTTCTCGGTCGCCTTTGCCGCCTCGTGCGGATGAACACCGACACAGGCGTAGACGGAAGCATGCTTCTCCGCCAGTTCGACCGCTTTCCGGCTGTCCGCCAGGTCGACAGCCGGATTCACCAGAAACCGCACACCGCTGTCAACCGCGCGCGCGATCACCTCGTCGCGGTCTGCATCAAATTCCTTCGCCGTCAGATGGAGGTGTGAGTCAACAAATGTCACATCGTTCAAAAAGTCATCTCCGCTGTCAGGCTGTAACTCCTCGGCGCTGCAAGATTGCCGATGAAGTCGACATAATTGTATTGTAACACGTTCTTGATGTTGAGCATGATCGACAACGGGGTACCGGCGGGAGCCAGGGTGACCCCGGAACGGAAATCCACCACATACACCGGCACCCTCACCTCTGCATCCGGTATCACAATCGAAAACTCCTCATCGATCCGTTCGACTCTGCTCAGATACCGGAAATCCAGACCCGTGGTGACAATCCCCTGCTGCCAGACGGCACCAAGGTACAGGAGTTGGCGGTGACGGTATTTCAGAACATCATCCTCCGTCAGATCCCTCGGGTCTGTGATTGTATAGCCGAGGTTGAACAGCAGGGACCGGGCGAACAACTCCACCGAACAGTTCACTTCGAACCCTCTGATCCTTGCACTGGTGACATTGATAAACTGTCCTGTCGTTCCTGATACAAAACGGGGCTCGATCAGATCTGAGAAATCTGATTGGAACAAAGCCACATCGAACATCATCGCCGTTCCGAGGATCTGATTCCAGCCGAGCTCGAATGACGTACTCCGTTCAGACCTCAGCGCCGGGTTCGGGATAATTGTAATGACGCTGAGGGTGGTTGTGGTGAACGCCTCCGCGGCGCTCGGGCTCCGGAAACCCCGGCCGAATGAACCACGCAGTCTGGTTGTCGGAGCAGGCGCAAACACAAGGGCCGCTTTCGGACTTAACTGATGATCGGCATCAAGGGAGTCCAGATCCTGATAGTCGAACCGTGCACCCAACGTCAATCTGAGCGGATCGGACAGCCTGAACTCGTCCTGGGCGTACAACCCAATCCCCTGGCCGTTGCGGTTCCCAAACAGGTCCGCTTCGACAACCTCAATATTCCCTTCGACCCCGGCGGTCAGAATATGGGAAGGGTGGAACTCCCAGTTCACCTGTGCCTCCGTCCGATACATATCTGACAACGATCGGTGCATGACCGTGTCGATATTGTCACGGAAGAGATTATGGTACCATATTCCCGTGACGGAGAACGTGAGATGACGGGAGGCGACATGCTGATGCCGGGCGCTCAGGAAGAACCGGTCCGATGTGATCCAGTCTCCCTGCTGGATATCAGGAGGGACCAGCGCATTGGAGAGATCCTTCCAGTTCAGAAAGCTTCCGCGGGACTGATGCATGATGTTGAACGTGGCAGTCAGCGCATCGCTCTCGGAAAAATCGTGTCGGACCTTTGCGTAGCCGTTGTATCTCTTTCTGTCATCATTCTGACGGTAGCCCTCGTCACCGGTTCTGGAGGCGTGCAGGCTCAGCCCCGTTTTCCCGATCGTCCTTGCATGGGTTATGCCGATGTAGTCGGTGAACCGGGACCCGCCGCCCCAGTCCCATTGACTGTAGGAAGGGCCGTTGTAAACGCCGCCCGACAGCCTCACCGTGGTCGCTGGTTGTTCCGGAATCGGTTTCGTGATCACATTGATGACACCCCCGAGGGCATTCGATCCGTAGAGAGCGGAGCCCGCGCCCTTTGCCACCTCGAGGCGATCAACCTGAAAAACCGGGATGGTCTCAAAGTTCAGTTCTCCGGTATCAGCCGTGAGGAGCGGGATCCCGTCCACCAGCATCAGGACACGGGACCCGGCCCCCCGGCTGTAACCGCTGGAGCCCCTGATACTGACCTGAGCATCGACAACATTGACCCCGGAGATATACCGGAGCGCGTCCTCGACAGAAGGAAGGTTGTAATCTTCGATGGTTCCCGATTCCATGATCGAAATGCTTACCGGAACATCCTGCAGGGATTGCTCTCTCTTGCTTGCGATCACGACGACCGGCTCGGCCTGAATGGCGACCGGGGTCAATGGTATCCTCAGCTGAACGGAATCTCCGGCGGAAACCGGCAGGTCCGCAATCTCTTCCCGCTGATAACCGACACAGGAGAATGAAAGCGAGTACCGTCCTGCACGAATGCCGACGATCCGGAATGTCCCTCCCACGCCGGTGGTTGTCCCGCGGACAGTCCCGCCAAGCTGGATGTTCACACCGGCCAGAGCCTCTCCTGTCTCCACATCAGTCACGATGCCGACCACAGTTCCGGTTTGCGCGTGCAGAGAGCTGCAGATCAGCAGTGTTCCGCAAAGGACAAAGAGGCGTCGGCGGTTATGGTATGGGCGGCGGGTTCGCAAAATCGACCTTGATATGAATTCCGGGTACATTCTGGCCGGCCGTGATGACAACCGGTGACGGGTCTGTGAGATTGCTGTCGAGATCGTACTGTCCGACCGGTTTCCAGTCAGCAAACAGGTCTGGCCCGAATTGTTGCGCTACAACGACGTATGGATACGTTCCTGCTGCAAGCTGGAGCTGATAGACAACCGAATCAGCACCCTCCATTGCCAGCAGTCCTGCACCAAGCGGGGGATGTACCACCGCGCGGCCCTGAAGAACCTCATCGATGACATCCGCCGGGGGGAACACCGTGAACGCGATCAGGCGCAGATCGTAGAGTGTGTCCGCGGCGATCCAGTTCAGAAATGTGACCGTCCCGCTGAATGATCCGTTCAGATTCGGTGAAGGAGCGGCGGCGGGAGGAGCGATTCCCTTGTCACATGCCGTGAAAAGAAGGAGAGCCGGGATGACGAGAAGTGTGTTGGGAGCTTTCATCAGGTGAAGAGAATGCGAGCAAGGTAGAGAAGGAACTGAACAGAAGCAAGAAGATCCGGCACGATCTCTCAGTCTTGATTCTGGCGTACCCCTTCGGTACATTGCTTCCCCCGCTCACAAGATCACTGAAGGTTTTTGATGTCGTTAATGGTCAGCATCTCAGGAGTCCGTGGCATTGTCGGTGAATCCCTCACCCCCGAGGTCATCGTCCGGTACACATCCGCTTTCGCCGGGTACTGCAGGGAGAGATCAAAGGGGCGACCTCTTGTCATCCTGGGCAGGGACGGACGCGTCGGTGGAAAGATTATCGGAAATCTCGTGTCCTCCACGCTGCTCGCAGGGGGGGTCGATGTTTGTGCTCTGGGGATATGTCCCACGCCAACGGTGCAGCTCGCGGTCGAGAAGAAGAAAGCCTCCGGAGGAATCTCGATTACCGCGAGCCATAATCCGATTCAGTGGAACGGACTGAAGTTTCTCGGTCCATCAGGAATGTTTCTGGATGCGGAGGAGAACGCCGCGCTGTGGAAGCTGGCTGATAAAGGAGACCCATCCTATGCCGGCTGGGACTCGACCGGAAACCATGTCGCTGATGACACCTGGCTCCAGCGGCATCTCGATGCCGTCCTCGCCGATCCTCTCGTCGACCCTGAGCTTATACGTCCCGCAGGACTGAAGATCGTTGTTGATTGTGTCAACGGGGCGGGTGGCGTGATCGTACCGAACCTCCTCAGGGCATTGGGCTGCACGGTCATCGAGATGAATTGTGACCTGAGCGGACGGTTTGCGCATACACCGGAGCCGATCCCGGAAAATCTGGGCGACCTTTGTGCGAGGGTCCTCCGCGAACGAGCTCATCTCGGGATTGCCATCGACCCTGACGGTGACCGCCTGGTATTCATAACGGAAAAAGGGGAACCGTTCGGTGAAGAATACACGATCACGGCGGCAGTCAAGTATGTTCTTTCGAAAACAGAGAAACGATCACCGGAGAAGAAAGCGGTAGTGGCCACCAACCTGTCGACCACGAGGGCGATCGATGATGTCGCGGCACAATTTGGTGCGACAGTGATCCGGACACCTGTGGGAGAGATCAATGTGGCCAGAGCAATGCAGAAATCGGGCGCACTGATCGGCGGTGAAGGAAGCGGCGGGGTCATTTATCCGCCGGTACATCTTGGAAGGGACGCGATGGCAGGGATTCCTCTCGTCCTCCAGCTCCTGATCGCCAACGGCGGTACCATGTCTGACCTCAAGCGGTCTCTCCCGCATTACGTGATTACAAAGTCGAAGATTGAAATCGGTTCACTCAATCCCGCGAGTGTTCTCGCCGGCATCCGCTCCTCCGTTGCAAAGGATGCACGAGTCAACGACCAGGATGGCCTGCGTATCGACATGCCTGACTCCTGGGTACATCTGCGCAAGTCGAACACCGAGCCGATCATCCGAATTATCGCAGAAGCAACCACCGAAGATGAAGCTTCCCGCC
>JAOUDE010000170.1 GCA_029859455.1 Ignavibacteria bacterium
GGAACAACCACCCGAGAAAGACAACCACCCCCGCATACACGGAAACGAACCAGGTAAACGTGCATTCAGCCCGGTATACGCCGGCAATGATGGCCGGGAGAGATCGCAGGCCGCGGGTTGTCAGGGTCGTGACATCATGATTCTTCTGGAGATACGAGAGGTCATCCCTGATAAACGGCGCTTCCTGTGTTGAGGTAAACAGGATCCTCACTTGGCGGGAGATGCCTTTCGGAAAGGTGTGAGCATCGGGAGCAAGATAGGTGAATTGTCAGAAACTGTCAATCCAAACAAGCAGTTCCCTTCCTCTCTGATCGCTCAATGCTCCTCTTTGCTTTTCCTGCATTGATTCGATATATTGGGACTATTCAATTGAAATCCATGGCCCGGTTCGCCCCCTCCCTCCTCTTCATCGTTACACTCATCGCTCTGAACGGCTGCCTTACCGTTGCCGGAAAGGAATACCATATCCGGCTGCATTCTGACGGCTCAGGGACTGCGACGATACGCTTCCTTGATATAGGATCCGAATCGGAAGATACTTCCGACGTCTCCGCTGAGGATTTCGAACACCTCATAAACTCCTATCTGTACGGATCTGAATTTGAGGACCAGAATCCCGGGTGGCGCAATGTGCAAAAAAGGCTCTACGAGGATGGCGGCCTGCTCAACGGTGAACTCACGTTCGAGTTCGATTCGATCAGCACTGTCTGGCTGTACCGGTTCGACCTGTCGGGTCCTCTTATGTACTACGTAGGTACAGACAGGCTGGCCGAGGAAGTACGCGAGACGAATGGCCGTTTCCGCCCTGAAATAATGCCGGTCGTCTTCTGGCCTGCCGGGACGACGGAATTGTATCTGCACACAAGGATCCGCTCCGAGGCACCGGACCGCCGGAGTCTGGCACCTCTGTTTCGTCATTGGAAAAGGGAGAAGGCAGACCCGATGCGGGAGGAGTAGGATTGGAGTTCTGGAAGAGGAACCTGTTTATCCTCTGGGGAGCACAGTTCCTCGCGATGCTCGGGATGCACCTTGTGATCCCCTTCCTCCCGTTCTTTGTCCGTGAACTCGGAAGCCCTGAATCCGAGGTGGCCTTCTGGAGTGGAGCTGCGTTCGCAGGGACATTTTTCTCTGCCTTTCTTGCCACTCCGTTCTGGGGAACGCTCGGCGACCGGTACGGACGTAAAGTCATGGTGGTCCGGGCGATTCTTGGACTCGCCCTCGCTCAGGTTCTGATCGGTTTCTCTCAGGACGTGTACCAGCTTGTCTTCTTCCGTGTCCTCCAGGGTGCCATCAGCGGCTTTATCGCCTCATCGCTGGCGCTCGTGTCCACGAACACGCCGAAGGGACGGATGTCGTATGCGCTGGGGATACTCCAGTCAGCCACAGCTGCAGGGATGGTCCTTGGTCCCTTCGTTGGAGGCGTCCTTGCCGACAGCATCGGATACCGACCGGTGTTCTTCATTACAGCGGGACTCTGTCTCATCAGCGGCATTGCCATTATCGCGTTGGTCCGGGAGGAAACTCCTCCGGGCGGATCAGCCAGGCGCTTCGGGGTTATTGACAATTTCAGACTTGTGGCACGCCATCGCGAACTCCGGATTGCCGGCATCAGTCTCGTCGTCATTCAGATGGCGGTTCTGATGATTGAACCGGTGTTCGCCCTCTTCATCGAGAGTTTTGACAGAGAGCACGAATATCTCTCCACGATCACAGGACTGATCTTCTCCATTGCAGGAATTTTCATGATCATCTCAGGCCCCTGGTGGGGAAAACGAAGCGACCGGGTCGGACAGAAGAACAGCCTTACGATCGCGCTGGCGGGCGCAGGCGGCGCATACGCATGTCATACGCTGGTCTCGGGGCTCCTGCAGCTCGCTGTTCTGCGTGCATTTCTCGGGTTGATGCGCGGCGCTGTCCTGCCGGGACTCTATTCGCTGGTCAGCATCCATGCACCGCAGGAGCGCCAGGGAGGAGTCATGGCGACTGCATCCTCACTGACGCTTCTCGGAAACACGATGGGGCCGCTCTTAGGCGGCCTCCTCGCCGGTTTCTTTGGGATCACCGCTTCATTTGTCGCCGCGGGCATTATCCTTGTCGGGGTCAGCCTGTTCCTTCATTTCTCCCTTCCGGAAATGCGCGGCTCAACAGCCAGACCGACAACCAATGACGCACGATGATGGCACACCCTGACCGGCTTTTTCTGCTTGACGGAATGGCGCTCGCCTACCGGGCTTACTTCGCTCTTATCGCCCGGCCGCTGATGAACAGTAAGGGTGAGAATACCAGTGCTGTCTACGGCTTTGTCAATACCCTCCTCAAGATCCTTTCCGAAGAACGGCCGGAGTATCTGGCCGTTGTATTCGATGCAAAGGGGAAAACGTTCCGGCATGACCGATACAGCGAGTACAAGGCAACCCGGCAAAAGATGCCGGAGGATATGGCCGGCCAGATGGACGCTCTCAAGGCCGCCGTCAAAGGATTCAACGCCCCTCTCCTTGAGATCCCAGGATACGAAGCGGACGATGTCATTGGTACGCTCGCACGGAAAGCGGAACAGGAAGGCGTGCACTCGTATATGGTCACGGGTGACAAAGACTTCATGCAGCTCATCTCTCCGCTCATCAGTATCTACAAACCGGGAAAATCAGGCGCTGACCCTGAGATTATTGACCGCGAGTCTGTGGCGACCCGGTTCGGTGTATCGCCGGACAAGGTAATCGAAGTCCTCGGTCTCATGGGTGATTCGTCCGACAATGTACCGGGAGTCCCCGGTATCGGTCCGAAGACGGCGATTCCTCTGATTCAGAAATATGGAACAATCCCGGAACTGTACGATAAGCTTGATGAGATTCCACAGAAAGGTGTAAGAGAAAAGCTCCGGAAGAACAGGGATTCGGCTTTTCTCTCACGAGACCTCGTGACGATCCGGACCGAAGTCCCGCTCGCAATCGATTTCCATGAGCTGAAAGCGGCTCCTCCGGACACGGCAGAACTGATCAGGCTCTTCGAACAACTGGAATTCCGGACCCTCGTCACAAGGATGAAGCGGAATCCGCCGCGTCTCACGATGGACGCGGGGAAACCTGTAGCGGAACCGGCGATTCCCGAGCCTGAACCCTCGAATACGATCCTGACGGAACCGCACGACTATCGGTGCATCCTTACGCATGCGGATCTTGTCGCTCTCCTGCCGCTGATCGAAAAGGCGTCACGCATCAGTGTTACGACGCTGAGAACATCTTCGGACCCGCTGAGGAGTGGTCCGATAGGAATGTCGCTCTGCATGAGGCCTTCGGCTGCTTACTTCATTCCGCTGAAGGGAAAGCAACCACCTGAAGGGCGCGGCTGGTCCGACGTGATGTTCACCTCCGGAGAAGCTCTCGAGATCCTGAGGCCTGTCCTGGAAAACCCGCTGATCGGAAAGATCGGGCATGATATCAAGACTGACTTCCTTTCTCTGTCAACGGCAGGGGTGAGTATTTCAGGGGTTGTCTTCGATACCATGGTCGCCAGCTACCTCCTCCGGTCCGATGCGCGCCACCGGCTCGACGCGCTTTCAAAGGAACACCTCGACTACACGATGATCCCGAGGGACGGGATCACGGGAACAGGAAAGGACCAGCGTCCGATCACCGCGGTCCCGCTGACCACGCTCGCAGAATACCTCTCTGAGCAGTCGGACATAGCATTGAAAGTCTCGGACCTTCAGCAGAAACGATTGTCCGAAGCCGGGATGAAATCGTTGTGTTCCGAGGTCGAGTTCCCCCTGATCAGCGTTCTCGGGCGCATGGAGCGTGCAGGGATCCGTCTCGATGTTGATTATCTGGCCGAGATGTCGGTTGATCTCGAGAAGCACATCGCGAAACTGATCGAACAGATCCATACACATGCGGGCGAAAGCTTCAACATCAATTCGACGCAACAGCTTGCGGAAATCCTCTTCTCCCGCCTCGGCCTTCGTACCGTACGAAAGACAAAGACGGGCTTTTCCACCGATGCATCGGTCCTTGAGGCACTCCGGAACGATCACCCGATCGTGGAGGACCTGCTCCGTTACCGGCTTCTGACGAAACTGAAGTCGACATACGTCGACGCTCTCCCCCAGCTGGTCAATCCTCACACCGGACGCCTTCACACATCGCTGAGTCAGACTGTCGCCGCGACCGGTCGCCTCGCAAGCAACGACCCGAACCTCCAGAATATTCCGATCCGGACCGAGGAGGGCCGGGCAATACGGCGGGCATTCGTGCCGGCTGAATCGGGTCTCCGCCTCCTCTCGGCTGATTACTCGCAGATCGAGCTGCGCGTCATGGCCCATATCAGCGGCGATCCCGGCCTGACGGAAGCGTTCCGCAACCACGAGGATATCCATACTTCCACAGCGGCCAAGGTCTTTGGAGTTCAGCTGAAGGAGGTCTCGTCCGACATGCGGAGGAAGGCAAAGGAGGTCAATTTCGGTATCATGTACGGACTGAGCCCGTTCGGCCTCGCAAACCGGCTGGAGATCGCGCAGTCAGAAGCGAAGGAGATCATTGCGAACTACTTTCAGCGGTTCCCTTCGGTCAAGGACTATATTGTCACCACCATCGAATCAGCGCGCAAAGACGGGTATGTCTCGACCCTGCTGGGCCGCAGGCGATACCTTCCTGATATCAACAGCAGAAACGGGAATGTCCGGTCGAATGCAGAGCGGCAGGCAATCAATATGCCGATTCAGGGAAGCGCCGCAGACATGATCAAGAAGGCGATGATTATTGTGGAGAGGGAACTGGCCAGTGAGGGGTTAGGTGCAACAATGCTGTTGCAGGTTCACGACGAACTTCTTTTCGAAGTCCCAACCGCTGAAATCGAGGAGACAACGAGGATCGTCTCGGAAAGGATGAAGTCAGCCCTTCCTCTCTCCGTCCCTGTTGAAGTGGATGTCGGATCAGGAATGAACTGGCTCGAAGCACACTAAAAGCTGAGGTTACGCAGAAACCAGGACAGGTTCCTGAGGGGCGAAGAGTGAGAGGACGATATAAGCGACGATTGTCAGCCCGAAGGAAACAAAGATACAGACCACAAAAATCAAGCGGACGATAACAGGATCGATCCCGAAATAGTTTCCCAGCCCTCCACACACACCGAAGAGTTTCTTCTCCTTTCGCGATCGGTAGAGCCGCCGGGTTTGTATTCCCTGCGCCATTCCGGCCGCGGCCTCCGGTGGCCTGTCTGACCCCGACCCCCTCCGGACCAGGAGTCCGATGCCAAGACCGATCAAAGCGATCGGGAGAATCAATTCCCAGATATCGCCGTGAAACCAGTGGAACGGAACCAGATCGGTGACACCGATGAACAGAATTGTTCCAAGCGAAGCAAGGACGATGCCAAGCACCAGAAGAAAGGAGGAAGGACGTTTCCCGGCCGGCGTCAGCATCTGTTCAGCAATGGGTGAAGGCATGATGATCATCGCGACGATATAAAGGAAGATCCCGATACCACCGGCAAACGCCGCAAGGACCAAGCCGATACGGACCAGGGTCGGGTCGATCCCGAAATATTCCGCGACCCCTCCGCAGACACCGTCGATGATCCTGTGTTCAAACGACTTGCGGATCCGTTTTTCGCCAGATGGCTCTTTCATTCTCCATGATACGGTTTCGGGGTCTCTTGGTTACAAAAAAAACCGGCCTCGTGGCCGGTTTTGAAGGGTGGGTATCACAACTCCATGATCTCTTTTTCCTTCAGACTCAGGAGCTGATCGATATCGGCTATATGCCGATCGGTCATTTTCTGAACCTCCCCCTCGCCCCGTTTTCGCTCATCCTGCGAGAGGTGCTCCTCCTTCTCTGCTTTTTTCAGATGTT
>JAOUDE010000172.1 GCA_029859455.1 Ignavibacteria bacterium
TTGCTGACGGCGACGAAGTCAATACTCACAAGACAGATCCAACCAATCCCGATACTGATGGTGGAACTGTTGATGACGGGCGGGAAGTGACCCGAGGTACCGATCCTCTCAATGCTGAGGATGACGTTCCCGTGAAGGTCGGCCAGGTCATTATTCTCGAAGGTGTTACCTTCAAGACAGGCAGTGCAGAGGTAACCACCGGGTCCGCTACCGTCCTGGAGAAAGCGTTGAAAACGATGATCGACAATCCCCAGATCGAAGTGGAGATCGCTGGGCATACAGACAACACAGGGTCACGCGCGACCAACATGCGACTGTCCCAGCAGCGAGCCGAATCCGTCAAGAACTGGCTGACGGGCCGCGGTGTGGAACCGGAGCGCATCACAACCAGTTCGTATGGACCGGATAAGCCGATTGCACCAAACAACACGAAGGAAGGTCGCGACAAGAACCGCCGTATCGAGTTCATTCGCACCAAGTAAGCACCACACCTCCGACCCCATGTCCCTGCCTCAGGGGCATGGGGTTTTTTTTTGACCGAGCCGATGAAACTACGTCCGTTACCGCGAACGTTCTACCTGCGGTCAGCGCTTGCTGTCGCCCGGGATCTGCCCGGCTTGTATCTTTGCCGGAGATCCGGCGGGATGGTAATGACAGGAAGAATCGTTGAGGTCGAGGCGTATCTGGGCAAGAAAGACCCAGCCAGTCACGCGTTCCGCGGAAAGACCGAACGAAACAGCGTCATGTTTCGTGAAGGAGGGTGCCTGTACGTCTACTTCACCTACGGCATGCATTTCTGTGCGAACGTTGTGACCGGTCCGAGCGGATCAGCAAGTGCAGTCCTTCTTCGCGCACTCGAGCCGGTTAATGGAATCGAACGAATGGTTACACAGAGGTTTGGGACGAGGATACGGCGGGGGGCCTCGGTGCCAGCCAAGACGATCCGGTCTGCGACCAACGGGCCGGCCAAGCTATGTCAGGCGTTGGGTATCGGGAGAAAGGAGAATGGTGAGGACTTGTGTGGTGAAACGATCTGGATTGCCGAGGGTCCGGGCGATCGGGGAATTCTCCTGCGGTCGGCGCGGATCGGAATTACCCGCGGAACCGGGCACCGGTGGCGCTTTTTTCTGAAAGGGAACAAATTCGTCTCGCCCGGGAAGCCCGTGGAATAGAGGGGGCGCCCCTCAGGCTGAGAATGCCTCCCTGAGGAGCAGTCCTGTCGGGGACCCGGCAACCCCGGCAAGTGTTTCAGGTAATCCCTCTCCGACAATCCACCCACCTGCATCACCACCAGCCGGCCCGAGATCGATGACCCAATCAGCCGACTTGATTACATCCATGTTATGTTCTATCACAACAACGGTATTCCCTTTGTCTGCAAGTCGGTTCAACACATTCAGCAGCAGTCTGATATCCTCAAAATGCAGGCCTGTCGTCGGCTCGTCCAGGATATACAGCGTCCTCCCGGTCCCGACTCTGGAGAGCTCGGTTGACAGCTTGACCCGCTGGGCCTCACCCCCGCTGAGGGTCGTCGCCTGCTGCCCGAGCCGGATATACCCGAGTCCGACATCCGAGAGTGTCTGGAGTTTCCGCCTGATTCCCTGAATCTCGCTGAAGAACGTCAGCGCTTCTTCCACTGTCATCGAAAGAACATCGGCTATTGATTTGCCGCGGTACAGAACCTGAAGGGTTTCTCTGTTATAACGCTTTCCACGGCAGGTATCACACTGGACGTAGACGTCCGGCAGAAAATTCATTTCGATTCGACGAAGACCGTCCCCCTCACACCCTTCACATCTGCCCCCCGTCACGTTGAAGCTGAATCTTCCCGGCTTGTATCCCCGCACCTTTGCTTCGGGCATTTCAGCATAGAGGCTCCTGATGGGACCAAACAGGCCCGTGTACGTCGCAGGATTCGATCGGGGTGTCCGGCCAATCGGAGACTGGTCAATGTCGACCACCTTGTCGATTTCGTCAAAACCGGTAATCGCCTTATGAGGCAGGGGAACACTCCTGGCCTTGTAGAAATGCCGGGCGAGCGACCGGTACAACGTCTCATTGATCAGTGAGGATTTCCCTGATCCGCTCACACCTGTAATGGCAACAAACCTTCCAAGCGGAATGCGGCATGAGATGTTCTTCAGATTGTTCCCGCTGGCCCCTCTGACAACGAGTTCCTTCCCGTTTCCCTTCCTCCGTTCGGAGGGAATCGGGATCTCCTTCTTTCCCCTCAGGTAGTGTGCCGTGTATGAGATCCGCTCAAAGCCATTGTCACGAACCGGTAACGACGGGTTGCTTAGGCGTAGAGCTGAAGGCCGACCCGCAGTCACGACGAACCCCCCATGTTCTCCAGCCCCGGGGCCAAGATCGATCACGTGATCCGCCTGCTGAATCATTTCACGGTCATGTTCCACCACGATCACGGTATTACCGAGATCCCGAAGCTGCTTCAAGGACCCTATCAACTTGCGATTGTCCTGCTGATGGAGACCGATGCTCGGCTCGTCCAGGATATACAGGACGCCGACGAGCTGCGATCCGATCTGGGTTGCCAGACGGATCCGCTGTCCCTCTCCTCCGGAAAGCGTTCTTGCGGAACGGTCGAGGCTCAGATACTCGAGGCCCACATCGACGAGAAATCTGAGCCGCTGCCTGATTTCCTTCAGGATCTGCTCTGCAATCACCATCTGCCTCGGCGTCAGAACCATCTCCTCGAACAATTCCAGGGCATTCTGGATTGACAGACAGACCATATCGGCAATGCTGAATGATTTTCCTGTATGGCGATCCTCGAGCCGGATCGCAAGGCTCTCCGGACGCAGACGGCCACCCTGGCATCCTGAGCAGACCTGAGACGTCATGTATGATTCCGCCCAGTCCCGGATATTGCGGGAACTCGTTTCTTCGTAATGCTGACGGAGGATGGCCAGAACCCCGTTAAACCGGTGCCGGTATGTTGTACTCCGTCCGCTCGAGAATCGGTATTCGATGTCAAATTTCTCCGTACCGGCCCCCTGCAGCAACACCGTCATCTGTTTCTTCCTGAGTTTATTCAGAGGCGTGTCGAAATCAAACCCGTATTTCTTCCCTACCGCCTCCAACTGGCTGAACACCCAGGTCTTTCTCGGTTTGCCGAATGGTGCAAGCCCTTCTTTCGCGATGGAACGTGTTCTGTCAGGAAGAATGAGATCGAGGTCAAACTCACGCATCTCGCCCAGACCATTGCATATCTGACAGGCCCCGTAGGGAGAATTGAAAGAGAACGAGTTCGGTGCCGCCTCTTCAAAACTGATGCCGCAGTCGGAACAGGAAAGGTGACGGCTGAAAATCAAATCCCCGGAACCTTCAGGGGCTGCGTAGAGAATTCCGCTGCCGTGACGCAGTGCCACGTCAACGGAATCCGCAATTCTCCCCCGGTTGTCTTTCTTCACAGTCACACGATCCACGACAATTTCAATCGAGTGAGTCTTGTACCGATCGACCTGCATTCCCGCCGTCAGCTCCCTCGTCATCCCGTCGACCCGAACCCTGAGAAAACCATCCCTGGCAATCTCTTCGAAAAGCTCGCGGTAGTGGCCTTTCCTCCCGCGGACAACCGGCGCAAGCAGCTGAACAAGAGTTCCTTCGGGTAACGAGGCGATACCGTCGATGATCTGATCAGTCGTCTGCTTCTGCACGGGGCGTCCACAGCGGTGACAATGCTGGGTTCCGGTTCTGGCAAAAAGGAGCCTGAGGTAGTCGTAGATCTCGGTAACTGTTCCGACTGTTGACCGCGGGTTGTGGCTCACGGTCTTTTGTTCGATCGATATTGCGGGGCTCAAACCTTCGATGTAGTCGACGTCCGGCCGTTCCATGACATCCAGAAACTGACGCGCATAGGCGGACAGGCTTTCGACATAGCGCCGCTGGCCCTCGGCGTAGATTGTGTCAAACGCGAGGCTCGATTTCCCGGAACCGGACAGGCCGGTGATCACCACAAGTTTCCCCCTCGGAATATCGAGATCAATATTTTTGAGGTTATGTTCCCGCGCACCGCGGATAATAACGTGCGTTGATTCATCCGGAGTCGGGCCGATCGTGCGGGCCTGTCCCACCAGCTTCTTTTCGGTTCCTGATGCCATCACAACAACCTTCCCCGCCTGCTGAGGTAACGGGTCAGCGCAACATCGAATGTCGTGGCTGTATCGATCAGACAGTAGTCAATCCGGTTCTCGCGGCAGGTTCTTTGATAGTATTCGAGAAAATCCCTCATGGCACCCTGATACGCGTTCTGAATCTGCCATGGGTGCGTGGTCATCATTTCGTCTGTTTCAAGATCCCTGAACTGAGCGGGCGGCCCGAACGCGAAGGACCGCTCCAGAGGATCCAGGAGATGCATGACGATCACTTCGTTCTTTTTGTGCCGAAAATGCTTCAAGGCGGTCATAATCTCCCGCGGGTCGTCAAGCAGGTCACTGATGACGACGACCAGTCCCCGTCGGGAAATCCTGTCGGCCATCTGGTGTAATGCCGCCCCTGATCCCGATCGGCGCTCCGGACGGATATGTTCCAGTGCCGTCAGGATCCGGCGGAGATAACTCCGGGTCGCGTGGGGAGGGAGGAATTGCGTGATTTCCTGATCGAACAATGCCAGTCCGACCGCATCTTGTTGTTTGATCATCAGATAGGAGAGCGATGCGGAAAGGAACCTCGCGTAATCGATCTTCCGGATATTGGGGTCCGAACGGAATTCCATCGACTTGCTGATATCGAGGAGGAGATATGTCTTGAGGTTTGTTTCTTCCTCGAATTGTTTGATATAAAAGCGGTCAGTACGGCCGTAGATCTTCCAATCCATATGGCGGATATCGTCTCCCGGCATGTACTGTCGATGTTCGGCGAACTCGACGCTGAAACCGTGATAGGGACTCTTGTGCAGACCGGTAATGAAACCTTCCACGACAAGGCGTGCTCGAAGCTCCATGTTGGAAAGTTTCGAAACAACGTGAGGGAGGAGGTATTGCGGGGAGGCAGGGTCCAAGATTACGGCCCCGGCTGTCCGCTCTCAGCAGGAGTGGAACCCTGTTGATGCATGGCAGTCTGGCGCGCAATAATTTCTTCGGGGCTCCTTCCGAGATTGTCCAGCTCTCCCGAGGCAGAAGCTGCCAATTCATGGTCGGGATAGCGTTCCAGAAACTCACGGTACGAAGCCCCTGCACTCTCGACGTCACCGAGCTCATTGTTGTACAGGAAACCGATCATAAAGAGCGACACGGGAGCCCGCGGAGATTCAGGATATTGCAGCAGGAAGCGACGATAGGTATCAATCGCCGATTGAAATCGTCTTGTGCCATTGTTGTGCAATTCGGCGACACGGAACAGGGAGGGCTCTGCCAGCTCATGGTCCGGATGATCCGCAACGAGCGATTCATAATGTCCGATCGCCACCATGAACAGAGAATCCTGGATCTGTGCGGAGATCCCGAGTTCAGATTCGGCCTTGTGCTGAGCTTCCTCAGCCAGTGAAAATGTTTCCTCTGCGGGCGGCACACCGCATCCGAGGACTGCACAGACGATAAACAAAGCAACAGGAACCCGCATTCTACCTCCCGTGAGTGAATTCTTTGAATAAAGAAAAAAAGGGGGTGACAATCAATGATCGCCGCGCCGGAAGACGGCTGCAAAAAAACCGTCGGTACCGTGACGGTGCGGATAGAGCCTCAGAAACTTCTCCGGGTGATCCAGCCTGAGCGGGCTCTTCGCGAGAACTTCGGACACAGGTATGAATCGAAAGGCCGGCTGGACTGACAGGAACCAATTCACGACCTCCTCGTTCTCCGACCGGCCGAGGGAACATGTTGCATAG
>JAOUDE010000171.1 GCA_029859455.1 Ignavibacteria bacterium
CGAGGCGGGCAACAGAGGCGGCCCACGTTGAAGCGACCGGGGCACGCAACGGGATCGGCCTCGTGAAGCTGATGGGACGTGATGCGGGGTTTATCGCGGGGTATGCAGCGCTGGCCGATACCGACGTGAACTACTGTCTGATCCCGGAAAGTCCGTTCAGGCTCGACAAACTGCTGGGCGCACTGAAAGAGCGGATCGAACACAGGGGCCATGCTGTCATCGTGGTTGCCGAGGGTGCCGGTCAGGATCTGATACCATCCACCAATGCCCGGGATGCATCAGGAAACAGGAGGAAGGGAGATATCGGGCTCTTTCTCAAGCAGGCGATCTGCGACTATTTCGCAGACTCCGGTCTCGAAGTGAATCTGAAGTACATCGATCCCAGCTACATGATCCGTAGTCTTCCCGCGAACGCCCGCGATTCTGCTTTCTGTCTTCTCCTCGGTCATTGCGCCGTTCATGCGGGGATGGCCGGCAAAACCGATATGGTGGTCGGAAACTGGCGGAATAGATTCACCCACGTCCCGATCCCACTCGCTGTGTCCGAGCAGAAGAAGGTCGATGTCACCGGGTTCTGGTGGAACAGTGTGCTGGGAGCCACCGGGCAGCCGCGGGATCTGTGAGGGGGCGGAGCGTCGGCTATTGCTTCGAAGCGAATTTTCCGACAAGCAGTGCAATCAGGACAGCGATGTACAACTGTCCCGTCGTTGCAAGAAGGATGGCGATTGTCTTTGCAGTGTTTGAGATCGGGATGAAATCTCCATATCCGAGAGTTGTCAGGGTGACGAAACTGAGGTAGAGCGCGTTACCGAAGACATCCTGTCCTCCCGGGGGCTGGATGGAGCCCGGGGCAAGGGACTCCGCGAAATGAAACGCCGCGGCGCCGATAATCCCAAGAAGCAGGTACCCATCCACAGCGCCGACGATGACTGAAAGAGAAACCTCCCTGGCTTTCGCGGTCTGGTAGATCAGCGCACCGGAAACGAAAGCAAGGAAGAGAACCCTGATGACGGCGAACACCCCCTGGAGAACCGGATGCTCCATGCTGATGACGACCCAACCGAGGGCAAGAACCAGGACGCCAAACCACCGGGAAGCGAGGAACGTCCTCTTGTCAAGGTCGAGGCAATCGATTGCAGCGAGCAGAAGGATGCTTCCAAGTGTCGTTGCGATGACCGGGCTCCCGTTAAAGACAGGGTCGAGAAGGATGTACAGAATCAACGCCGCCAGCAACACGTAGTGGCGAACACTGAAAGAGATCGATCGGGCCTGGCGGAACCAGTGCAAGCTGATCAAAAGTCCTCCATAAGCAAATGATGCTGATTGTCACGTCAAGGTAGAGAAACAGGAACCGTTCTGCAACCATGACTGGAAAACGATGAAGAAACTGCTTCGGGAGCCGTTGCTCCATTTCAGCCTGATCGGACTGATGCTGTTCCTCGTGTTCGGTCTTACGGGATCGACGGAGCCGGACCGGTTCGAGATTATCGTTTCTGTAGCACAGGTGGAGAGGATGGCGGAGATCTGGACCCGGACCTGGCAGCGGCCGCCGACCACACAGGAGCTCCAGGGTCTGATCGATGACCATGTCAGAGAGGAAGTCCTCGCGCGGGAGGCTGTGGCGATCGGCCTTGAAAAAGACGACACGATTATCCGGCGCCGCCTCCGTCAGAAGATGGAATTTCTTTCCGAAGATCTTGTCGGACCTGCCGATCCGACGGACGAGGAGCTGCAGGCGTTTCTCGTCGAAGAGCAACAGAGGTTCATGATCCCGTCTCTTTACACGTTTCGGCATATCTATTTCAGCCCTGACCGCCGGGGTGATTCGTGCGAGGAAGATGCAATCCGCGCAAGGGATGCGCTGAACAGTGCCGGGGAAAAGCCTGAGCATCTCGGTGACCCATATCCCCTCCCTCTCGAGCATGAAAGGATATCGCAACAGGATGCGGGGAGGCTGTTCGGAGAGACGTTCGCTTCTCAGCTGGCCACCCTGCCGCTGAATTCGTGGTCCGGCCCGGTCGTCTCAGGCTACGGGCTTCACCTCGTCCGGGTTGAAGCGATGACGGAGGCGCGGCTTCCGGGACTCGATGAGGTTCGTCGGGACGTCGGGAGGGAGTGGGAGGTGAGCCAACGAAAAAAGGCGAACGAGGAGTTTTACAGGGAGTTGAGAGGGAAATACGAGGTAGTGGTTGAAGCACAAAACCCCAATTGACGAGTCCCAGATGATGATCAATAGCCTGCCGAATCCCGCTCAACAAAGACCCTTACTCCTCCTTTGGTGCTTGTCTGTTGCGACCCTCTTCTTTGGGAATCCGGGGCTTGCCCACGAAGTTCGCCCCGGGTATCTCGAGATCGTTCAGACCGCCGACGAATCCTACAACGTTCTCTGGAAAGTTCCGATGCGCGGAGATCTTCGGCTCGGGATCTATCCCCGCTTTCCTGATGATGTTGTGGAGAAGAGTGAGCGGAGGTCTTATGAGGCAGGTGGCGCCCACATTCAGCGGTGGTCCTTTGTGGCGCCCGGAGGGCTTACAGGTGAGCCTGTTTCCATTGAAGGACTCACCGGAACAATGACCGATGTACTCGTTCGCCTGGAAAGGTCCGACGGAACCACCCAGGTTGTCCTGCTGTCGCCGTCCCGGCCCTCCTTTACCGTCGAGGATTCTCCGGACTTTCTCCAGGTTGTATGGACGTACCTCAGGCTCGGTATAGAACATATTCTCCTGGGGATCGACCACTTATTGTTTGTTCTTGCTCTGCTCATCATTGCGCGGGAGAAGTGGACGTTGTTGAAAACGGTCACCGCGTTTACGGTCGCACACAGCATTACGCTCGGGCTTGCTGCTCTCGGATTCGTCCATGTTCCGTCCGCCCCGGTGGAAGCGGTCATCGCACTCAGCATCGTGTTTGTGGCATCTGAGATCCTCCATGGATACGCTGGCCGTCCGGGGCTGACAGCCAGGGCTCCATGGATAGTTGCTTTTTCCTTCGGCCTGCTTCACGGATTTGGTTTTGCCGGAGCGCTCAGCAATATCGGGCTCCCGGAAGGGAATATTCCTCTGGCACTCCTTTGTTTCAACCTGGGGGTCGAGTTCGGACAGCTGATGTTCATCGGCGTTGTTCTTGTGGTGACTGCGGTTGTTGTACGAACCGGGATCCTCTTCCCGCAATGGACCCGGCTGGTTCCTCCCTACGCGATCGGAGGGGCTGCAATGTTCTGGGTGATCGAGAGGGTGGCGGCCTTCTGACCGGACAGACTGAAGCGCCGGTTCTATCCCGACCGTCCTGTCTGTCCGTATCCAGTCCCTTAAGTTGTCAGTCCACAATATCAAGGAGTCGTCATGACTATCTTCTCCTGGGCCGAGCAAAAGGTTCAACGCCTCTCAATATGGGATTTCGGGGTATTCAAGATCTGCCTCATCTCCATCGGTATGGTCGCCGGGGCCTGGCTCAGCGGATTCGTGCTCGCCAACATGGAACTGTTCATAACGGTCTTTCTGGTGACCTGGGCCTGGCTGTTCTTTCGGATGCTCAGAAAACCTTGAGAACAGTTCGGTTTCAGACGACTGTGCATTATTGAATTTCTTACAATGTTTTGCTAAGTTGTACGCCTCAATTCGCACCTTATTCACCCCCCGCGGTACGGATAGCAGTGCCCCGGTTTCTCGAGGAAGTTGATGCAAGCGAACCCTCGTCTGACCATTCTCACATTGATGTTTGCCATCCCTTTTGTTCAGGCCACCCCCCAGGAGCAGTCCCGCGAATCAATGGCAGTTGATGCAACTGCCTCGCAATGGAGCTTTCAACTCGCCTATGAGGGCGCTTTCGATTATCGGACCGACAATAACCGCCCGGAGGGGAATAAGGGGTTTGTCCAGTTCCGCCTTGTGGCCCCGATTCCAGCCGATGAGTCGTTTCCGATCACCCTCCTTCCCCGGCTCACCCTTCGTATGATCGAAAATGCGAGCGGTGACCGCGGCTTCGGATCCTCGGATATCTTTATTCTTGGTATCGCACAGCAGTGGAGCACCGGACGCTGGGGGATCGGACCACAGATTAACTTCCCCGCCGCGGCCGGTTTTGGCAATACCAACTGGGGATACGGACTTGCCGCCGCGATCACGGAGCGGGCCTTCAATGACAAGTTCTTCTTTGCACTCCTGCTTCAACAAACGTGGAGTAAGAACACTGCCGGAACAACGAGGGCAACGCCGCTTGGCATCAACCCGGTCATTGTCTATCAGCTCGGAGGCGGATACTACCTCAGCAACGGAGATTTTGTGATGCAGTATAACTGGGACGACGGCTCATGGTTTGTGCCGCTCCTGCTGAGGGTGGGGAAGGCGTGGATCGGTTCAAGGTCGACCTGGAATGCGTATGTGGAGTATGGTACAAGTGTGATTTATGAGAGCTGGACCGGGCCGGTGGCGACACATATCCTTCGGGTAAATGTTCAGTACCAGCTTCCGGTCGGACTGTAGCCTGAATCCGGATCTCCAACCAAAGACTCTTCGTATCCAAAAATCATTCCAGAGGTCCCCATGCGACGCATTCTCACCTGCTTTTCATTCGCAGTTGTTTATTCGGTGGCCCTCCAGGCGCAGGATCCGGTTCCCCCGCCGGAGACACTCGAGGGTGCCTTCAAACCCCAGAAGCACTATTCGCCGTACGCCGGACGGAACTTTCCGACGAACGTGTACTGGGGAGACACACACCTCCACACAGGAATGTCGATGGATGCCGGCGCATTTGGGGCCCGGCTTACGCCGGAGGATGCATACCGGTTCGCCCGCGGTGAGGAACTGACCTCTTCTACTGGCCAGCGGGTCCGGCTGAGTCGTCCGCTCGATTTTCTTGCTGTGGCGGACCATTCGGACAACATGGGGTTCTTCCCTCGTTTGTTCTCTGGTGATCCGGAGATGCTGGCCGATCCGACCGGCAAAAGATGGTATGATATGGTTCAGGCGGGGGGACAGAAGGGTGTCAAGGCGGCAGTTGAGATCATAGTCGCCTTTTCCCAGGGTCAGTTCCCACCCACCCTGCAATCGCTGCCGGGCAGTGCTGCATACCGGTCAGCCTGGGAGGAAACAATCGATGCAGCGGAGAAATACAACGAGCCGGGACGGTTTACCGCTTTCATCGGTTATGAGTGGACATCCAACACCGGAGGGAACAATCTTCACCGGGTCGTCCTCTTCCGCGATGGCAAACAGCGGGCGTCGCTTGTCGAACCGTATACGACATTGAAGCCACTCGGGAGTGACAACCCGCGCGATCTCTGGAAACAGCTCCAGGCGTATGAGGACAAAAGCGGAGGGCAGGTTCTCGCGATCGGCCATAATGGCAACCTCAGCAACGGGATCATGTTTCCGATCGTCGATCCGCCGACCGGCAGGGGGTTCGACCGTGCGTACGCCGAAACGAGGATGAAATGGGAACCGCTGTATGAGATTACCCAGATCAAGGGGGACGGCGAAACACATCCCCTTCTTTCGCCGAACGATGAGTTCGCGGATTACGAAAGATGGGATCAGGGCAACCTCGACCTGAGCGTCCTGAAGAAAAACGAAATGCTTCAGTATGAGTACGGCCGGAGGGCTCTGCAGACCGGACTTCAGCTGGAACAACAGACCGGAGCAAACCCTTACAAGTTTGGCTTCATTGGATCGACCGATTCTCACACCGGACTGGCGACCGCTGAGGAAGAAAACTTCTTCGGCAAGCATTCCGGCGCGGAGCCGGGGCCGAAGCGGTGGGAGCACCCGATGGCAAAAATCGGAGATGCTGAATACACCGGTTGGGGGATGGTTGCGTCGGGCTATGCGGCTGTATGGGCCCGGGAGAA
>JAOUDE010000006.1 GCA_029859455.1 Ignavibacteria bacterium
TATAATAATGGAGATGGTACACTTCAGCCCCGGGTAACCATGGAGGGGAACGGATCGCAGGAAACCGCGCTGGTTGCCGCAGACGCGAACGAAGACGGCATCCTCGACCTCTTTCTCGGTGCCCATGGATCCGGTGAGATGATCATCCTTCTCGGCGACGGCGACGGTGGCCTGGTCTTTTCCTCGAAACTGAGTGCCGGCGGATCTCCGTGGATGATTGCCGCGGGGGATGTCAACGGTGACGGCCATGTCGATGTTGTTTCCGCCAACTCGTTTGCGAACAATGCCGCGGTGATTCTTGGTGACGGGATGGGCGGAATGCTCCCTGCGGTCACCTATCCGACCGGCAATTTCTGTCTGGCGATCGACCTTGGTGATATTGACGGGGACGGTGATCTGGACATGATGACAAGCAACTACAGCAGCGGGACATGGACGATCTATGAGAACGACGGGACCGGTGTGTTCATCAATCCGCGGACCGTGGATGCGACCAGTGCCGGATCATGTGCCACGCTGCATGACAGGGACAATGACGGCGACCTGGATATCACCGGGATCGATGAAGTGTCCGACCAGATCTTCATTTTCGAGAATGATGCTGCAACCTCTGTTGCCGTGAGTGACGACCTTCCGGGTGAGTTCCGCCTGGAACAGAATTATCCGAATCCGTTCAACCCGAGCACTGCGATCAGATTCCGGTTGTCGGCTGAGGGCCATGTCTCGCTCAAGGTTTTTGACCTGCTGGGTCGTGAAATATCGACTCTCGTCAGCGAACGGCTCGGAGCAGGATCCTACGAGGTCACATTCGACGCGGGAGACCTTCCGAGCGGTGTGTACTACTACCGCCTGAAGCAGGGAGAGTCGGAGCGCACAAAGAAGCTCCTGCTTGCGAAATAAGAGCCCGGATGTGAGCCGCAACCCGGAAGGGAGGGGCTGGTTCTTCCGGGACCGTGTCTGCCGGATCCCGACCTGGAGAACATGGCTGCTGGTTTTGGTCTGTTTGGTCCTGCTGGGCGTACAGTTTCTCTCCTCGATTCATCCATTTCTTGCACTGTCCGATCCTGTTCGCGGTGACATCCTTGTGGTCGAAGGGTGGCTCCCCGATGATGCTATGGCTCAGGCCCTCAGCGAATTCCGCCGGGGAGGTTACAGGCTCATGGTGACGACGGGGGAGCCGCTCATCCGGGGCTCGGTCCTTTCTGAATACGGGACTTATGCAGAGCTGGGTGCCGCCATTCTGCACGGCATGGGTGCGGATCAAGATTCTCTCTTCGCGGTACCCTCTCCCCCCGCACGCGTCAACAGAACATACGCATCCGCGGTCGCCCTGGCGCACTGGTTTCGGGTGACCGGTCGGAATCCGGCCGCGGTTGACGTCGTCAGCCTGGGAGCTCACGCCCGGAGAAGCCGCGACCTTTTCCAGCTCGCTCTCGGCGAAACCCGGGTCGGTATTATCGCGGCCGGTGATCGAAGTTACGATCCGGAACGATGGTGGCAGACCAGTCGTGGAGTTCAATCAGTGATGGAAGAGACGGTTGGATATCTGTATTCGTTTGTCCGCTCGCCGGAGGAAGAAGGGTAGTTGATCGTATAGCTCTGTGTAAGCGTTCTGGCATCGAAACTGCATCGATGAAGGACCTCCACGCAGTTGTTCATCATAGACCAGGATCGCATGCGCGGAGCTTGTGCTCGAATTCACCGTTGTGGAAGGGCGGCTGGAATTGTACCGAATGGAGCTCGAGGGGCCTGACTGGGTTGAGTAGGGCAGGAGGAGGGATGTGCGGTCATCCAGTCTGCAATCACAAATCCACAATCAGCAATCTGTTCGTCGGGGCGGCCAGATTCGAACTGGCGGCCTCCTGCTCCCAAAGCAGGCGCGCTAACCGGACTACGCTACGCCCCGAAAAACCCAAAATAACGAATATCAGTCTCAGTCTCAAATCAATCACACGGGAGAAGTCTCACAGTCGCTGGTCCGGAACCGCTCGGATGCCGGTCACAAATCTCCCCCTCGAAATGTGACGCAACGCCCCGCCCGCTTGCCATTGGTTCATGCGTCACTTATAATGAATACATGAACTGATTCTCCCGGTTCATGCCTCCCTTTCCAGCTAACTCATACATTCCATTTCAAAAACAGTGGGGTTGTCATGACCATTTCCTTACAACGGTGGATCACCGGATTCCTGTTTCTCGGTGTCGTCCTCGCCACGCCGGACGTTCAGGCCGGCAATGCAAAGATCGCCTCCGATCTGCAAACCTATATGGCCGGCCGGTCAGCTGAATCGATTCGTGGTCTGGTTGTCATGAAGGACAGGGTGAACACCAAGGCGCTCGAAGCGATGAGTCCGTACCGCAGCGTGCGTCACGAGCTGGTCGTGACATCTCTGCAGGATGTCGCAGAGCGGAGCCAGGCAGGATTGCTCCGGTATCTGGAAGAGCGAACAGCGACAAACGAAGTCCAGCGGTACCGGAGTTTCTGGATTACCAACCTGGTCGCCGTTGAGGCATTACCGTCGGTGATCAACGAGATCGCCAACCGTCAGGAAGTGGAGATGATCTATCTCGATTATCCTGTTGAAATGATCGAGCCGGTCGGGAGTTCAGAGGCACCGCTGGAATCCCCCGGCGCTGCTGAACCGGGATTGCGTGACATCAATGCCAATATGCTCTGGGATATCGGAATCGATGGCAGCGGTGTTATCGTGATGAATATTGATACCGGTGTTGATGGAAATCATCCATCGCTGGCTGCCCGGTGGCGCGGTCTGGAACCGGGAGTCGATCCTTCCGAGGCATGGTACAACGCGGATAATCCGGGACAGACCTTTCCGGCGGACTTCGGTTATCATGGAACGCATACGATGGGAACGCTCACAGGGCTTGACCCGAACACCGCCGATACGATCGGTGTGGCGGTCGGTGCACAGTGGATCGCGGCAGCGTGGGATTATTCAACGCTCAACAAGTTTATCAGTGACGTGATCGATGAGTTCAACTGGGGCGCAGATCCTGACGGGGATCCGGGAACGACAGATGATGTTCCTGCGGTGATCAGCAATTCATGGGGTGTCGGCGTCCTGTTCGGACAGCCTCCGTGCGATGCTTCCTTCTGGGATGCGATTGACAACGCCGAGGCTGCAGGGGCAGCAGTGGTGTTTGCGGCCGGGAATGAAGGCCCGGGTGCACAGTCACTCCGTGCACCGGCTGACCGGAACAGCACTCCTACCACCACCTTTTCGGTCGGTGCGTTGAACGCAGGGAGCGCCACGATTGCGAGCTTCAGCAGCAGAGGACCGACCGCCTGTGCCGGGACGACCGAGGAGAAGATCAAGCCGGAAGTCTGTGCGCGCGGAGTCAGTGTCCGTTCTGCCCGTCCTGCCTCATGGGGTGGAGGCTACTGGAATCTTGACGGAACCTCGATGGCCTGCCCGCATGTTGCCGGCGGCCTTGCACTCCTCCGGGATGCCTATCCGGATGCCACAGTGGACGAGTTGAAATACGCCCTCATGAACACAGCGGTTGATCTTGGAACCGCAGGTGAAGACAATACGTACGGTCACGGACGGATCGATCTCTGGGCTGCATACAATGAGCTGGCGGGCAGTGGCAGCGGGACGACAATGGCCTGCGGCGACATCAGTCAGTATGGTGCGCGATGCAACAGCACAGGGACGGTTCAGTCGATCGTCAAGGTGCAGGCTGGTGATTTCGGAGATGATGTTCTTACGTGGCTGGTCGACGGCGAGCCGGTCGAGGTGACGGTGATTTCCGATGGTTCACGTTCGATCGCACGAATGTCGGTCCCGCATGCCGGGGTGGGTTCGCATACAGTCGAACTAATCGATCCTGCCGGCTGCTATCCTGAGGAAACAGTAGTCTGCGCGGTCGACGCGGCGCCGGATCCCGAATGGGATGCGCTGTGGAATGAGTACCAGGCAATGGCACAGGCTAACGAAGAGCGGGCGCTCCCCACAGAGGCGAAGATCATGGGGAATTACCCGAACCCGTTCAACCCGTCGACGACGATCACCTATTCGGTTGCAACCGAAGGTCTGGTCTCGCTGAGAATCTACAACACTCTTGGTGAAGAGGTGGCGACACTGGTGAACGAATTCCAGGCACCCGGTGTGAAGTCGGCCGTCTGGAACGGGCGGAACAATGCCGGGTCGACCGTCGCCAGCGGACTCTATTTCTACCGGCTGACGGCAGGAAACGATGTGAGGATGGAAAAGATGATGTTCATGAAGTAATTCCCGGCACCACCCACCATCAAGGCCCCGGCAGCGATGCCGGGGCTTTTTTGTTGCGTTGCCGTGCTTCTACTGCTATCTTTGTCGACCACAATGAAAAGGATCGTCTGATGAGAGTACTCGGCTTCTGCATGCTTTTATTCATTCTGTCCGGAAATTGCCCGGCGCAGACCGACGGAGACGTGGAGTCGCGTCTGGAAGAATTGGGAGTGACACTTCCCGAGCCATACGCGCCGTTTGCAAACTATGTACGGGCGGTCCGCTCAGGCAATCTCCTGTTTCTTGGCGGCCACAGCGAATGCACGGAGCCGGCGACGAGGGGAAAGGTGGGAATTGACGTGACGCGGGAGGAGGCCTACGCGGCTGCGAGGGGGACAGCTCTCTGTCTGCTTGCCACACTGAGGGCGGAGCTGGGAGATCTCAACCGGATCGAACAGGTCGTACGTGTGTTCGGAATGGTCAACGCGGTCGACTCGTTTACGGAGCATTCCCAGGTATTGAATGGTTGCTCCGATCTGCTCGTGGAACTGCTCGGTGACCGGGGCAGGCATGCCCGTGCGGCGATCGGGGTCAGTTCACTGCCTCAGAATCTCACAGTGGAAATTGAAATGATCGTAAGGATCCGTGACTGACCGGCGGTCAGTTGCCTGTCTGCCAGGAAATGCCGAACACGAAGTTGAACCCTGAATAGATACTCGTGATCTTTCCGAACGCGCTGTATGCGTCGAATGTCAGCGCCACGGTCGGGAGCATCTCGTAGGCGAGTCCGAAACTGTAGGCGACGAATTGAACACCCTCACCGAATCCGAGCGTCGCCCTGCTTGCCAGTGCCGAGTCGGGCGTGGCGACCGGCCCTTTCGCATTGATATTCCCCTGCAGCCAGAGGACGTCATCGATCTGATACCCTGCCTGGACCATGAGCAGGTATTCGTCCGTGAACCCCATCGTGCGGAAATTGTAGCCGGCGTCGAATGAAACATATCCGGGGATCGGATGAAACGAGTGGGAAACCGAACCCTTGACCACGGTGTTGTATTCACCGTCGCCGGTCGGCAGGCGGACCGTCCCCCCGGATCCGTCAGTGAGTGGTGTGATGCCATCCTTGTCACCGCTGGGGAAGACCGGCTCGACCGAGACAGAGACCGGCGTGCTTCCGCGAATCAGTCCGTACTTGAACTCCACGCTGATGTCGCCAACCCCGGTAAACGACTCCGAGTTCTCGAACTTTGCCGCTCTGAGAACCGGCGCCCGGAGGATTGAAGTAAACCTGTCTGTTGCACCGTATTCTCCGTAGAGGTTGAGTGACCAGGTGTTGAATTTCGGTGTGGTGAACTTGTTTCCGTCCTGGTCGTATGCCTCGCTTGTTCCGAGGACCGTGACCCCGAGCTTTGTATACAGGGATCCCTGCTTTCGGGTCCAGGCGCCCCCTTGGGCCGACTGAGCCGAGAGTCCGACGGTGAGAGCAACCAGGATGACCTGTCGAATCGTTGTCATGAGCATCATTTCCTTCGGCTGGTTACAGCCAAGGTACAAAAAGCGGCTGATACCTGCTCTCGTTGCAAGAAAAGAGGAAAAGCGATATATTGACCGTTCGTGGTTTTGCGCATGTGACCCGTGGGGCATCGCGGGCCGGAAACGGCATGGTCAGATGCACAAATGACCGAATCTCGCGAACGAACCTGAATCCGGCCCCGTAGCTCAATTGGATAGAGCAACAGCCTTCTAAGCTGTAGGTTCCGCGTTCAAGTCGCGGCGGGGTCACAGCAGGAAATTTTGAGGTTTGAATTTTGAAGTTTGAAGTGAGGTGTATGCTGTAGGTGGATTTGGAGAGGGAGTTGAAACGGAGGACCCGCCAGTTTGCTCTGGACGTCATCCGCTTCGTTCAAAGCCTCCCCCGCGATATGCCTACAGAGATCATTGTCAGACAGCTGGTGAGATCTGCGACTTCGATCGGGGCGAACTATCGGGCCGCCTGCAAGGCCCGATCAAAGGCAGACTTCATCTCGAAGCTGGCGATTGCGGAAGAGGAAGCTGACGAAACTCAGTATTGGATTGAGCTGCTTGGAGGTCTTCATCAGGCCTACGAACAGAGGCTCATGAAATTGCACGATGAAGCATCACAGCTGACAGCGATTCTCACAAGTTCAGGCAGAACCGCAAAACTCAATCGTTGAACCCCGAGAGTCAGTTCAAACTTCAAATTTCAAAATCCAAAATTCCAAACCGCCCCCATCGTCTAGAGGCCTAGGACACGGGCTTTTCAAGCCTGTAACAGGGGTTCAAATCCCCTTGGGGGCACTAGCTTTTCTGAGATAGCAGTTCTGCCTGCTAACACTTCTGCTAACACTTCACCCCTTAGCGGAGGTGTCCTCATGTCTTCCCTCGTTAAGCGCTCCAACGGAATCTACTACCAGGTAACCTCAGTCGGAGACCGCCGTATCTGGCGATCCACCGGTGCACGGACAAAGCGTGAGGCCCGGCAGATCATCAGGTCGGGTATCGACCGAGCCCGCTCGAAGCGGGATCTCACGCTTACACAATTCGTTGCGCAGTTCATGCCGTATTCGCGGACCAACTACGCGCCACTTCGTTTACCTTGCTCATGCAATGTGTTTGACACTTCTCACCGAATTTCCTTGATGTTTTTGTGTCCCATTTGTAGTTTGTCCTCAGCCCTTTGAAACAGGTCTCTTGGACTGGACTATGCCCAGCCGTGGTTCATATGTACAGACCTGAGAGCGCTGAGCGGACATACTTTCTCCAACGCCTCATCTCTTCTCACCGCACTGGCAATTGTCAGTCCGGGTGATCTGATTGGAAGGTTGGGCAAGCCCTCGTAGGCTCTTTTGATACCCTCCTCCTCGCACTTATTTTCAATGCCGATTCTGCCCTCAAAATATTTCGCACAAAATCATTAAACACCCTTGACTTTTTGCCTTTTCCGGATGTAGATTCTGGAGCCCTTTGACATGTGGGTCCTACGGAGTGGACTATGGCAAGCCGTGGTTCACGTGTCCAGACCTGAGAGCGCTGAAGCGCCATCGATCTCAACGCCCCTTCTCTTCACACCTCCAGCCGGCAAGCCGGTCCCTCAAATCAACAGTCGACCTTTAGCCTTTACTCCGTCAGCTTTGGATTAGGCCGCTCCATGACATTCGAACTGGAGTTGGCAGTGGACTCTCTGTTCGGGTAGAATCCAAGGGCAGCGACGGCCAAAAGGATGGTTCGACACAACCTTTAATGAAGGAGGAACAACTATGGCAAAGCAACTCGAGTTCATAGATGACAAGGTCCGCGAGACGATTGCCAGGAGGGAGATCGGCGAGTTCTTGCACCGAGATGATCTCACGATCTATCCGATGAAGAGAGCGATCAGCGGGACCTACAGAAACTCTGTCCCGAAGTCCGGTACCATTCTCGAGCTTCGGGTGGACGTGGACGGTCGTCGTCCACAGAATCGCCTGAGCGGTGATTTCTTTCTTCAAATAGAATTCAGCTTTGGAAATTGGGGAATCATAAAGCCGTTCAGGTTTGAGCTTCACCAGAAGTCATTTATCGTGGAGAGTTTTACGAATACCACGGCGGGCGGGCAGTCCGTATTGCGGGGGACGATCAAGTATTATGATGACCCGACGATCACGGATGAAGAAGTCGAAGTAAATATTCCAAGGGTGAACATTTTTTCGAAACCGGCAAACGCCGCTGTAAAGATTTACAAGGCAGGAGTTCTGAAGGAGACGTACTGCTGCGCAAAGATTTCGGAGTACTATAGAACTGTGAATCTCGAAATCGATCGTTACCAGGGAACCAGCTACCCTCCGACAGCGAAAAAGGACGTGGCACCCTGTCCCTCGGACCTGACCGGAACAATCAACACTGAGCAGGTCTTCAAGAATGCTGGAATCGACATAACCGTAAATGAAGACGATGTCCTGAATGATCCGGACAGTGGTGATATCTACACCAACTGGGATGAGGCAGAGCTGCACCAACTGATGGAGGATAACTTTGACAGATTCGGGAATCGACTGCAATGGAATGTTTATGGGGTTGTCGTTCCCAAGTTTGGGGATCCTGGCTACGATTCCGGCTATTACGGAACCATGTTTGACTGGGGAGGATGGCAGATCGGTGACACATTCCTCAGACAAGGTCTGGCCATCGCCGAAGACGCTATCAAAGGTCGGTCACAGGGAACTCTGTACGACAATGCCGACAAGAAGAATCGACTGTTACTCCAGACGTTCTGTCACGAGATTGGACACGCCTTTAATCTGCCCCACAGTTGGCAACGTACAAGTAACCCTGATTCTGCTTCCGAATCTTTTATGAATTATCCCTGGGGCTACACCGGAGGAACGGGTGGCGAAACCCAATTCTGGACGAATTTTCGGTGGGAATTTGATGATGACGAATTGCTCTGGATGAGGCATGCCAACCGAAAGGATGTGATATTCGGCGGCCATGATTGGATTGGCGACAACCTGATTCATTTTACCGAACCTGAATACAATATGGAGAACATGCCCCTGGAACTGGAGGTTCGGGGGAAGGATCTGTTCAGGTTTGCTGAGCCTGTCAGACTGGAACTGAAACTCAAGAATGTCAGTACGGAGACCGCTCAAGTAATCAACCATCTTCAGCCGGAAGACAATGTTGTGAAGTTGTACATCAAGAGGCCTGATGGGGAACATGTTAAATACATTGCTCCGGTTCGGCGACTCAGGTCAACTGATGAAATGGTCAGTCTCCGTCCTGGTGAATCACTTTATGAAAGCGTATTGTTGAGTTACGGGGCACGAGGGGCTCAGTTTACCGAACCCGGGGAGTATCTTGTTCGTGCCTACTATGGTGGTGAAGGGGGGTTTGTGATGTCCAAAGCGCTTCGAATAAGGATTGCAGCTCCTCATTCTGTCAGTGAAGAAGAACTTGCTCACATCATGTTCGATCATCGCGTTGCCAAGTTCATCTATTTCAGAGGAGGGCACCGCTACCCTCAGATGGTGTCAACTCTTCAGGAGGCAGCCGACAAGTTCATGGCTGACAGTCCGGAAACATGCCACCAGCTTCAAGCAGTCCTGGGACGTCACTTTTCAAGGGATTATAAGAGACTGATAACGAAAGAAGGGAAACGGGTGCTTTCGGTTGAGAAAGGCAACATGAAGAAGGCGATCAAGTATATGTCAGATGCCCTGGAAACCCTGCCACAGACCGGCAAATCTGCATTAGACAACATCACCTACAACCGGGTCACGCACCGCTTGATCGATTGCCTGCAGGCTCACAACGGCAAACCTCGGATAGCATCTCGCCTGGAAGAATCTCTGAATTACCTGAAGAGCAATCAGGTGACTCCGAAGGTTGTCACGGATTATGAGAAAACCATCAAGCAAATAGAGGCCAAAGAATCTGTCAAGGTCTGATTTAAGATAATAGAAAGGAAATTGCGTGGAGGCCCTGGACGGGCCTCCATTTGTTTTTTTACCTTGAGATGAAGGAACAGACTCGGCCTGAACAAAAGGCACAGGGGATCGCTATGTCCAGGGCGCTGATGAAGTGGCAGCAGAAGTCGGAACCAGGATCTCCGCATTGACCACAGTCCCTGCCGATTTCCGTTTGGAACAGAACTACCCCAATCCGTTCAATCCCTCCACCAGCATTGACTATGCACTCCCCCGGGATTCAAATGTTAAACTGGAGGTATTCAATCTCATCGGAGAGAGAGTGCGGGTCTTGCAGGATGGATGGCAGAATGCCGGCTATCACAAGGTGGTGTTCAGAGCGAACCAGCTGCCGAGCGGGGTGTACACCTACCGCATCCAGGCAGGGGAGTTTGTCGAAACGAAGAAGCTGATGCTGGTGAAGTAGTAGGGTCTGCAGCGGATGGGGTACGCGCAGTTGCCCCATCCGCGCCATTTCGAGGCGAGTGATCCACTCTATGATATCTTCTAATGCTCTATCTCAAAATCGTGCAATAATTTGCTGAGATGAGCCTCAGTCAGACCGAGAAGTCTGGCAATCTCCTTCTGCGGCATGTCGTTGGTTCGCATGATGTGTGAGATGTAGCGCTTCTTGAATCCGTTGACTGCATCCTTACATCTTCCGCCGTGAGGGGGCTGAGTGGACAGAAGCTGCTGTCGTTTGTTCTGCAGGGGGCTCCCATGATTGATTGAAGCGCGGAAGCCCTCTTCTATTGCGGATATCACACATCCTCTTGAAAAGATGGGGTTTCAGGAGTTCTCAGGTTCAGCTTTCGGAGTCCTTCTTCCGTAACGGTCGAGCCAAAAGATGGATGGGCTCTGACTGTGACATTATAAAGAGCGAAAGGCTCAGCACCCCTGACCTTTTGCCATCCGATGAATATTGCATCTCCTCTCCGACTCTCAAACGAGAGGTTCTGACTTTGTGGGCTCTTATCTTTCAGCATGCTATTTCGTATCAAGAATGATCGGCAAACCGTCTTTACCCGCACCGACGATAATGACTTTCGTGTTCTCTGAATTCGCAAGTTTTTCAGTCGCTTCGATTCCTTTCCAGCGGAGGAGGTTTTCACTGATGCCGGCAGCGACAATAGTCTGGAAGTCGGCAATACCCTTCGCTTCAATCCGTTTCCTGTCTGCTTCCTGTTTCTCCTTGGTAAGAATGAACTCCATGCGCTGACTTTCCTGGTCTGCCCGCTGCTTTTGCTCAATGGCCTGTGTCAGTTGAGTGGGGAGTCCCACATTCCTGATGGGCGTGTTTTCAATGGTAACACCCCTGGGGGCAACGTTTGTAGCCAATTCTTGCTGAATCGACGCACCGAGCTGCTCCCGTTCGGTTGAATAGAGCGCGCTTGCCTGAAAACTCGCTGTCACCGCCCGGCATATCGAGCGAAACTGGGGGATGAGAATGATTGTTTTGTAATCTCCACCGGCGACGGTCTTATACACCCTGGCAGCCGAGTCGGCGTTCAGCCGGTAGAGCACGCTGACTTCCAGTCCAATCGTGAGTCCTTCCCGCGACAGTACTTCCATCGTCTCCTTATGTTCCTGCGTCTGGATCGAATACTTGATAACGTTCGCCAGCGGATTCACAGGATTGATCCCTGCACGCAAGGTTCTATCAGACACAACACCGAAGAAATCCACAACGCCCACGTGACCGGCGGGGATCTGGGTGAAACACTGAAGCAGGGCGACGACGAGAAAAAACACTGACGCCGCTGCCGAAGCACTTGCTGTTGTTCGAAATGTGGGATTTTCCTGAGCTTTTCTTCTGGCTGTGAGCCAGGTGACAAGAGCCAGAGAGGCAATAATAGCGGCGAGAATGAATATCACAATGAACCTCCTTTGAAACTAGTGTATGTCAAACAAGCTCAACACAGATTCCGGGTTTGTTCTTTTGCCGGATCTTCCTTCGCTTCCGGCGTGGGAACATACTCAACCGGTGAAAGCATGAGCAGCGGCGAGTCTGCTCCGACTGACGCATGGGTAGAAGATGGCACGCGAGAAAAGAATGGCGAACTGCCGTACTGCGAGACAATGTGAAGCAGCGTGAAAGGAATCGAGGCAGGCTTGCGACGAACGCTGTTTGTCAGTACGACCCCTGCGAGCCTGAATCAGCTTCGCCCTGTGACAACGGCGAGTACAGTGGGCCTGATGTTACTATTCAAAGGTAGACACTTCCTGCACCAATAGCAATGCACCTCCTGCCGCCTCAACCAACCGGGTTCTTCTCATCTGGCGTGACTTGATACGCTTGTCGGCCTGGAAGTAACCTTATGCCTGGGATCTCTCACGAGCCGGATGGTCGGCAACCAGGGCGCTGACATTGTAGAAGCCGGAGCAGTGCAAAGGAAGACCCTTGCCCCCACAGATGAACGAGGGCGGTCATGGCCGGATTGGCTGAGTTCTCCATTCATCCTGAGGAAGACAATCCGGCGGGACTCCTCGGTTGAAGAATTTGAGCTGAATTATTATATTTCCTGGTTAACCTCTGGTTCCAACGCTATCGAAAGAACAGGGTGAAGAAAACCCGCATTCTCCTTATCGAAGATAATCGCCTCCTCCGTGAGGGACTCACCGTCATGCTGCGCGAGCAGCCCGAATTCAGTGTCTTTGCTTCAACCGGCAACAGCCATGCTGTCAAGAAAGCAAAGACATGGAAACCGGGAGTGATTCTTCTGGACCTCGGGCTGCGCAGTCTTAACAGCTTCCGACTCCTTGGATCACTCAGAAAGGCCGCTTCCGGTGCGAAAGTGATCGGGATGGATCTCCTGCCTGTCCAGGAGGATCTCGTCCGGTATGTCCAGAACGGGGTGTCCGGTTTCGTGCTGAAAGACGCCACATTTGACGACCTCCTGAACACGATTCGCCTGGTAGCGAAGGGGGGGCATGTCCTGCCTCTACCGCTCACAGGCTCACTCTTTTCTCAGATTATCGAACATGGAACCCGCAGGACGAACACGAATCCGTTCAATTCCGTCAGGATGACCAAACGTGAACGTGAGGTTATCGCCTTGATCGCGGATGAAGGATTGAGCAACAAAGAGATTGCGCAGCGGCTGCACCTCTCTACCGACACGGTGAAAAGCCATGTCCACAATATCCTCGAGAAACTGGCTCTTCACTCACGCCTCGAGATCGCGAGCTTCGCCCACGCCGAAGGGGCCTACGAAAAGAGATCCTCTCTCAACACAAGGGACTAGTCCCTGTTTCAACCTTCCGGGTATTCTCCCCCGAAATCTTCCTCCCTACATTGGTGTCAACCAGCAGAGGTACGTCTGCCTGGCTGATGAGGCAGGCGCCGATCCTCTCAACCCAATGCGACGGAAGACGGCTCGAAAGGTTCACTCACAACATGTCAATGCCGGGGAACCGCTCCGCAGAAACACGGATGAGGAAATCCTGAAACATGTCCGGAGCGGAGTCGAGGCCTTTGTCCTCGGGCACTCCACCATTCAGGAATTTGTCAGGATCCTGAACGATGTGACAGATCGTGAGAAAGCCTGTTCCCATCCACTTACAAAAACCCTGTTCTCGGGAATTGTCAGGGATGCTATCAGGAAGAGAAACCTCAGGCTGAAACAATAACCGGGAACACTGAAGACTCAGGGAGCGAAGTGCGGGTATTACGAATAGGGATTGTCGACCTCATAAGCAAGCGGCCCACACGAGCGATGTGGGCCCGTGTTATGTATCCAAATTTCGCAAGCATCATGCCACAGGCAGTCGCTGTCTGGTGTAAAGCGGAAGGGCATCATGTAACATACGTGTGTTACACCGGATTCGAGAATCTGACAGAGGAGTTGCCCAGGGATGTCGACCTCGTCTTCATCGGTGCGTTCACTGAAGCGGCACAGCTTGCTTACGCGCTGAGCAATCAACTCCATTCGCTTGGGGTTATCACTGTCCTCGGGGGTCCGCATGCCCGTTGTTATCCCCAGGATGCACAGAAATACTTCGACTATGTTCTGGGCTTTACGAACAAGTCAGTCATCAGGGATGTTCTGCAGGAATGTACGCGGCATCGGCCCGTTGGCATCCACATGACGGCAAACCAGCAGCCGGTAAATGTTCCCGGAGTCCGTGAGCGCTGGGAGTACATACAACTTGCCCTGCGGAAGGCCCCGCTGATCAAAATGGTGCCAATGCTCGCAAGCCTCGGGTGCCCCTACACCTGCAGTTTTTGTATCGACTCGACGGTTCCCTATCAGCCGCTCAATCTTGATGTTCTAAAAGATGATCTGCGCTTCCTCAGAACAAAGTACAGGAGGCCGATTGTCGGATGGCATGACCCGAATTTCGGCGTCCGGTTCGACGACATTATGGGAATGATCGAAGAGGCCGTTCCCTCGGGGAGTATCGACTTCATCGCCGAAAGCAGCCTTTCTCTCCTGTCTGAGCAGCATGTGAAACGAATGAAACAGAATGGTTTCAAAGCGTTGTTGCCGGGCGTAGAGTCCTGGTATGATCTCGGCAACAAGTCGAAGACGGGCCAAAGCCAGGGGATGGAGAAGGTGCGCCGGGTATCCGATCACGTCAATATGATAATGAGGTATATACCGTACGTCCAGACGAATTTCGTCCTGGGGCTTGACGGGGATGAGGGGCCGGAACCGTTCGAACTCACCAAACGATTCGTTGACATGACGCCAGGTGCGTTTCCGGGCTATTCACAACTCACCGCTTTCGGAGCGTCATCACCCCTCAACCTCGAATACCAGCGCGACAACCGGGTTCTTGCTTTTCCGTTTCATTTCCTTGACAACAACGGAGCGATGAACATCAAGCCGCGGAATTACGAATGGCATGAATTCTATGGACATGTCATTGATCTGACCCGATATACGTTTTCAAAGAGGGCCGTTCTCCGCCGCCTCAGGGCAAACGGCGGGATTGTCCCGCGCTGGATGAACGTTATCAGGGCTCTGTCAACTGAGGGCCGGGGGAGGATCGAATACTTTACGGGTGTGCGCCAACACCTGGTCGACAACCATCAGTTCAGAGCATTTTTCGAGCAGGAGACATCTCAGCTTCCCTCAGTTTACTCGAAAACAGTACAAGAGGACCTTGGGTCAATGTGGAGATGGTTACCTCCGGGGGGGCTGTATCATGACCCGAATGTATACCTGAAGTCGGAAATCGCTAAGAACTCCGAAAAAACCGGAAGGCGCCTCGTTGTGTGAGCCTGTTTTGCGCCGACAGAATTCCTCCAAAAGAAAAAACAGCTAATCGTTATCAATCAACCGTCAACCGCTAAGCATTTTTCTCAAAAAAGAAGTTTCTCCGTCTCAACAAAATCGCCCGCCTGAAGGTGGTAGACCCCCCCCCGCTCTGATAGCCTGTGGCGTGCCATTCGATGCGATGGATGCCGGCGTCACACGAGATCAGTTTCAAGTAAGGACACCCCGCCTGGAGCAGGGGATCATGATGCTTGCCAGTTGAAACCAAATAACTTGCCAGCGCGGCCTGCCTGTTCATGGACGAACCAGCCGTCGGCGGAACTCCTCCCCGAAGGACAATCAAAGCCTGTCCCTGATTACGTACCAACCTCGACCCGGAACCCGCCCCACGCCATTCGCTTCATGTCGAAAGGCATGTTCTCTATATCAAACTTGCCCGCAAGGGCTTTCATGACTCGCTTGTTTACCTGATTACGGTGTTGTTTCGACCTGTACTCGATGTAGGAGAACCAGACAGTCTCGCTTCGCTTCGGCTTCGCCAATGTCGTAAAGAAAAGCCTGGCCCCCTTCGGCCTGGCCTCGTCAAGCATGCATTCCCGGTACGCGATCGCCCCGTGCTTCTTCCAGAATCTTGCAACGTCACGGGCGATCTTGCGATACTGCCGTAGATTCTTTTTCGGAACCACCAGCACAAACCCGTCCACGTACTTCGTATCCCGTTTTCCCATGACATTTCCTTTCGTTTGTTTTTAAGGACGGACTGATTGCTCTGAGCGTATGGGCGATCAGTGCAGGAACCCGACGCTGACTATCCCGTGTTCCGCAACCCTGCCGCGATCCCGTTGATACTCAGGAAGATCGCTCGTTGAATCTCTTTCTTCTCCGCCGGCGTGAGACCCGGTGACCGGCTCCTCCTGAGCAGTTCGACCTGGATGTGACTCATCGGGTCGATGTACGGGTTTCGGAGGTTGATCGATTGCCGGAGGCGCGCATCATGGCCGAGGATGTCGCTCCGCCCGGTGACCATCAGGACCATCCGCTTTGTAAGCAGATACTCGTCGTTCAGGGTTCGGAACGCGGCCGCCCCGAGGGAGGCCGGTTTCACCAGCTGTGCGTACTCGCCGGCGATGCGGAAGTCGGCTTTCGCCAGGGTCATCTGCACGTTGTCGATCAGTGTCCGGAAGAACCGGTTCGTTCGGTACGCCGAACGGAGGCACGCGACCCGGTTGCGACGGGTACGCAACCGGGGATGGTCCGGTGCCGCGTCTCCGCTGAGAAACTCCGATAGTGCGTGGCCCACGCCGAACCACCCGGGAATGAGATGGCGGGTCTGTGTCCACCCGAATACCCAGGGGATCGCGCGAAGATCCTCGATTCGCTCACTCTTCTTCCGGCGGGCAGGACGGGAGCCTATGTGCATCCTCGATATCTCACGGATCGGCGTTGCCTGATGGAAGTACTCGGATATTCTGTCGCTTCCGTAGACGGTATGTTGATACCGTTCGTACCCGGCGTCGGCGATCTGTCCGAACGCCGTCTCCCACAGGTCCCGGCTCCCGCCACCGATACTGCTCTGCTGTCCCGCCGATGCAAGCAGGAGCGCAGAAGTCGCCAAGCCGAGAGTCCTCCGGGCGACTTCCCGATGCCCGTACTTCAGGGAAATCATTTCACCCTGCTCCGTGATCTTCAGCCGCCCGTTCACCGAACCCCGGGGCAATGCCCGGATTGCTTCGTACTCCGGTCCTCCGCCGCGGCCGACCGTTCCTCCGCGGCCGTGAAAGAAAACCCAGTCGATCCTGTGTTTTGCCGAGAGTCGTGCAAGAGCCTGCTGCGCCTGTCTGAGTTCACGGTTTGAACGGAGAATACCGCCGTCCTTGCTGCTGTCTGAATATCCGATCATGATCTCCTGCCGCCGGTCACGCCCCGCGAGGTGTTTCCTGTAGGCAGGATTGCCATAAAGCCGCTCCATGATGTTCTTCGCACCCCGCAGATCGTCGATCGTCTCGAACAAGGGGACGATATCCAGAGACGAACGCCACTTCCCGCTCCCGGTTTGCAGTAAACCGGTTCTCTTCATCAGATAAAGCACCTCGAGGACATCGGCCGGCGAAGAGGTCATACTGATGATGTACGACCGGATCGAATCGGTATTCCCGCCGGCAATTCCTTCTCCGATCACCTTGAACGTGTCGATGGTCTCCCGGGCCTCCTCCGACAGCCGGAGATCCTTATGAAACCGTGCGGAAGAAAGAATCTGTTCCGTCAGCCATTGCTCCCGTTCCGCATCGCTCTTCTCTTTGTACCGGTATCCGCCGGCGTGTGCGAGCTCTGCCACCGTACGTCCATGCACGCTGCTGTGCTGACGGATGTCGAGTGTTGCAAGATGAAACCCGAATGTCTCTGCATTCCGGATCAGGTCGGCGAGCGGTCCGTCTGCGAGGAGACCGCCGTTGTGCATCCTGAGGCTTCGGTCGATCTCGCGGAGATCGCTCAGGAACTCATCTTTGTTGCGGTAGAGCAACGGTCCCTCAGGGAACCGGTGCTCCACCGACCGCCGCCGCTGCTGCAGCTTTGCATAGATCTGCGCGAGGCGGATCCGGTATAACTCCTTCCGGTTGTGGACTGCGATCAGACCCGGAAGCGCTGCGACTCGGGGAGCGTCACGTTTGATCGACCGGCGGAGGCCGGACGAGACATTGACCAGGAGCGAAGACTCGCTGTGACGGACGAACAGTTCATCCACACTCTGGAGGTACAGGTCGAGCGCGGTGAGTTCCTGCGCCCGGAGCGACTCCCGGGTGACATCCGCTGTGACGAAGGGGTTGCCGTCCCTGTCTCCGCCGATCCATGATCCGAAACGGATGAAGGAGGGAACTCTTCCTTTCCACTCCGGCCACACGGTCCGGAGTCCCGCCTCCATCTCACGGTAGAAGTCCGGAACACTCTTGAACAAGACCCGGCGGAAGTAGTGCTGGCTGTTGGAAAGCTCGTCAGCCACCGAAATCTTCAGCGACCGTGCCCCTTCCGTCTGCCACAGACTCGTGATATGTCGTTTGATTTCAAGCCGTACCGCACCTTCCTCTTCCCGGGTCATCTCGCGCCTTTCCATCTGCTCCAGAAGAGCCCAGATACGCGAATGTTTTTCGAGGATCGAGCGTCGCATCGCTTCGGTCGGATGAGCGGTGAATACGGGCTGGAGGCTGAGGCGGCCGAGCAGCTCTGAGAGCTGTTCGGGCGGGGTGGTCCGCGCCAGCAGTCTCAGGGTTTCCTCGACAGAGCCCGGAGCGGCCCGCGGGGGAGTCCTCTGCCGGTATGAACGGAGGCGGCCGAGCCGGTGGTGCTGCTCGGCAATGTTGACGAGTTGAAAATAGACGGAGAATGCCTTGACCATCCGGACCATCTCCGGCGTGTCCAGGCCGCGGATGATCTGTTTCAGGCGGCGATGCGCCGTGTTCGAGTATCTGCTCCGGATTCTCTTGGTAAGCGCACGGATATCTTCTTCGAGATCGAGAGTCGCTTTCCCTTCCTGTTCGGCGATTACTTCCCCGAGGAGGTCGCCCAGCATCCTGATGTTGCGCCGGAGAGGGTCTATGTTCTTCTTGGTCACCGGGAGAAGCAGAAGGTCGGAATCAGTGCGGGGTCAGAGGTCATGATGAACAGGATACTGATGGAAGAAAATGGTGGTGTTGTACCCCCTCAACGTAATAAGAAAAGCCGCTCCCGGCAACCGGGAACGGCTTCTTTTCTGTCCGGACTAAGTAACTATTTCGTGAACAGCATCTTCTGCGTCAGCATGGTGTTCCCGGCCTGGATTCTGTACACATAGAGGCCAGAGGCGACGGTCTGTCCACTGTTGTTGACGCCATGCCACACAGCCGACTGCTCACCTGCTTTCTGAAAGCCGTCAACAAGTGTTGCGACTTCCTGACCAAGCATGTTGTAGACCTTGACTGACACCGGGCTGTCCGAAGCCAGGGCGTAGCGAATGGTGGTCGAAGGATTGAACGGATTCGGGTAGTTACCGAGAATCCTTGTTTTCATCGCGCGGGCATTCGCACCCTCTACCGCCTGAGCGATCTCTTCATATTCATTCCAAAGAGCGTCCATCTCCGGATCGGGAGCGGCATCGATCTGGCAGACAACAACATCCTCACCATAGCAGCCGGCTGGGTCAACCAGCTCAATCGTGTGAGCTCCGATTCCTGCATGAGGCACTGCCATCCTGGCGACTGATCGGGAGCCGTCCGAGATAACGGTTACTTCGACCGGCTCACCGTCAACAAGCCATGTGAACACCTGGCCGCCGAAGTCACCATCCAGGATCTTGACAATCGACTGGACAGCGCCGGAGCTGTTACAGCGGGCACCATACTGGGTAATGTCACCGCAGGTCGCAGAGGTTCCGCTCCCTCCCTCAACAAGATGCAGAAACTGATCGGCTGCAACCGTTCCGATGGAGTCGACTTCACCTGTGGGCCATCGAACAGTCAACTCGGCTTCGGTATACGACCCGAGCCCGAACCGGGCGGCGCGCTCGTCACCACCTCCGTAGGAGGCACCCGAGGTAATTTCCCTGATCTGTGTCACTCCGTCAGTCGTCACAAGGGTCAGCTTGGTGCCGATACCATCCCTGTTGCTGGTGGTTCCTTCGACGGTCACTGTGAGCCAGTGATTGCTGTTTCCCTGGTTCGGTGCATTGTTGTGATAGAGGTGCGGTGGATGACCGATATTGCCAATGAACACATCCACAAATCCGTCGCGGTCGAGGTCGGCGGTCGACACGGCCCGGGCGCGGTTGGGACCGACCAGGCCACTTGTGTCAGAGACATCTGTGAACGTATAGTCGCCGTTGTTCTCAAAAAAAGCATTCGGAAAGAACATGCCGCTTTGTCCGATCGCTCCTGCTACATACAGCAGGTCGAGCAGCCGGTCATTATTGTAGTCGAAGAATGCAGTCCCCCAAGTGACCGAAAGAAGAATGTCCGGGATAACAAAAGTCCTCTCGATCCCCGCCGACTCCGAAATGTCGTCGTACGTTCCGTCCCCGTTCGCTTTCAGCAGAAGGTTGGGCCCGACGTTGCTGACGGCGAAGTCGAAAAACCCGTTGTTGTCGAAGTCGCCGATGCCGAGCCCCATACTCTTAAGTTCGGCGTTTGTCCCCGATTCTGCAGAGACGTCTGTAAACAGCCAGCCGCCGGATCCATCCGATCCGTCGTTCCGGTAGAGAGTGTTCGGGTAAGAAACCGTTTGCGGGTATTCATTGGCGACATACAGATCGGGGTCACCATCGTTGTCGTAGTCAACCCATCCGGCTGAAAAAGAAGCTCCCAAGATTTGCGGGCAATTTCCCACTCCATTCGGACACAGGTAGGCGGTCACATCAGTAAAAGAACCGTCGCCGTTGTTCCTGAACAATTGATTGTCGTTCCTTGGATCATTGTCACAGCGAAAATGCTTTGCCAGAAACAGGTCGAGCAATCCGTCCTGGTCGAAATCCCCCCATGCCGATGTAACGGTCCTCCCGTCGTCATCCAGCCCCGCGACCATCGTCACATCAAGGAATGTTGCCGAGCCGCTCTCGATCAGCTGATTCTGGTACATCGAGTTGGTTCCCCATTTCGTCACGAACAGATCCTGATCGCCGTCGTTGTCGTAGTCGATAAAAACCGCGGACTGACCAACATGATCGGGGTCGTCCAATCCAAGTGATACACCGATCTCTGTGAAGTCCGGCAGCCCGTCCAGATTCGTGTCGCCATCATTTCTGTAAAACCTGCTCGGGCCATCACCGTTCGTGAGGAAGAGATCAGAATCACCATCGTTATCGTAGTCCCCCCAGGCGGAGCCTGACTCGAGCGGGATAATCCTGCCTGTACAGGTGAGAGAATCCTGGTGGTCCGGAACCAGGCCGACGGCGTCGGCTACTTCCAGATATGTTGTTTGCGCGAACATCGGTTGAAGAAACATCAACGAGAGACCGAGAGAAGCGGCGAGACGCTGTAGCATAGAAACCCCTGAAGATTCGTTGGACTGATTGCTGTAGTTAGAGAAACGAAGGACCTGTGAGCCAAAGGGGAGGCAAAGTTGCCGGGTTGCTCACAGGTGTAACTTCTGAATACTACTCAATTCGTCAGACACTGTCAACGATCCGCGATGCGCGTGTGAGGGGGCTCACACGTGTCTTTCGAAATTACGTAACCCGGGCGACTTTCCGATTCCTGTCCTGTTTCGATGATTTTCCAGCCGGGCTGAATTGCATCACGCTGGTCCTATCAAAATTCATAGCACTCCCCGGCTGACCCACTCCCGGCGGCTCTTCGTAACTCCTTTCATGAAAAGGGGATAGAGAGAGGAGTCCAGTCTGGCATCCGATCTGCTAAGGTTGAAACTGATCGTGGCGGGTAAGAGCGCGATGGATCTGCAGTCAACTGTGTCCCGGGCAACCGGATAATGAGGGTCCCGATGAATTCCCTCAGGGGAGAACGATCCGTTTGACATAACGATGGTAATCCTGGCCTATAGCCATATCAGGCCACCACCTACCTCTCGCTGGGGTAAGTCAACACATCCCACACATCATACCAACAAGGAGGTACCATGGAACAACTGCGAACAACCAAAACCAGGCTGCTTTTTGGAGGCCTGATTATTCTGGGGATGACGGCCCTCTCGGGGCAGTCAGAAGCGAGCGAACTGCGGCACGTGCGGGACTTCATCGGTCTCTGGATGGGAGTCTCACATGATGATGGCAGTTTCTTCAAAGTGGCCATTACTGACGATGACGGTGATGGTGTGGCTGAAGTGATCATGCATGACACGTTCTGGAGTATCTGTACCGAGCTGAACGGTCTGACAGGAATGGAATCCACCCTGGTTCCGTCGCTGGTAACCGGTCCCGGTTCAATCGATTCGGTCGGGAATCTGAGCGTGGCTCTCACCATCCAGTGTCGTGACGAGCAGAATGTTGATCTCGGGCCGCCGATCGGGCCTTTGCCGGTAACATTCGTTGTACAGGGCAAGAACCACCTGGAGCTCAGCACAGGCATGTTTGATCCAAGTCCGGTGTTCCGTGTGAGCGATGGCCGTAATCAGAATCCGGGTCACGCCGATATTCGGGACCTGATCGGACTCTGGATGGGAGTTTCCCACGATGATGGCAGTTTCTTCAAAGTTGCTATTACAGATAACGATGGGGATGGTGTCGCGGAGGTGATCATGCACGATACATTCTGGAGCATCTGCACCGAGCTGAACGGCCTGACAGGGATGGAAGCAACTCTGGTTCCGGCTCTGGTAACTGGTCCGGGAACCCTTGAAGCGGGAAACCTGAATGTCGATCTGACGATCCAGTGCCGCGATGAGTTGAACGCAGATCTCGGGACACCGATCGGGCCCCTTCCGGTCACCTTCGTTTCGAAGGGGAAGAATCTACTCGAGCTCACCACCGGCATGTTTGAACCGAGCCCGGTATTCAGGGTAAGCCTGCCGGGTGGATACGGGACTGATAACCCCGTGGCGGCCATGGATGACGGAGTAGGGTTATCCTCCGGCGATGGATACTCTTCGACACTGGAGGTCCCTCAGGATTTCAGATTGGAACAGAACTATCCGAATCCGTTCAACCCTACTACCACGATCGCGTATGCGCTTCCGCACGCGGCCCATGTCACGCTGAAGGTATTCAACATGGTTGGTGAGGAAGTCAGTGTGCTCAGGGACGGATGGAGCGAGGCGGGACACCACAGTGTCATGTTTCAAACGAAAGGGCTGCCAAGCGGCGTGTATGCCTATCGTCTTCAGACCGATGAGTTCGTCGCAACGAAGAAGTTGATGGTCTTGAAGTAGGTGTAAGAAGGACTCTCCCCGGTGAGATCCCGAATGGCAGGTGGGTCCCACCGGGGGAGTTTCGTTTGGTTTGCGATTGTCAGAATCTCGGGGTACGTTACGCTGCAAACTGAAGCCCCCGACCTATCCCCGATCCAGGCACCGATGAAGAAGATCGTCCGCTACTGCCTTCAGTTCTGGAAGGAAGAGTT
>JAOUDE010000173.1 GCA_029859455.1 Ignavibacteria bacterium
GCGAAGATATCAGAAGTCCTGGGGGATATCCAGGGGATGACAGAGTTGAACTGGTCTCTCATTCCGATCTATCGGACAATGAGACGGACGAAAGAGGAAGAGGCGGCCCTTGGCCAGCTTCTTCAAACAGCGTTCAATGCGGGGAGTCTGCCCATGCAGGCGCGCGTGTATGCCGAGTGGGGCGATGCATTTGCCCATCGGGGGGACCTGAATGCTGCGATAGAGAACTACATTCGCGGCCTTTCGATTGCAACCCAGGCGTCCGAGGCCCTTCAGGAGATCGAGCTCCGCTCCCGGCTGGCCTACGCGTATGCGCAATCAGGCTCCCGCGACGAGGCGTTCAGGACGTTCACCGACGGATTGGTTCAGTCAGACAGGACACCCGGTGCTGAACGGGTTCGTGAAGAGATGCTCGTCCGGACCGGGAACATCTATCTGCGTGAGCGCGACTATGCAAACGCTGACCGCTTCTTCGAAGCGGCCCTGCAGTCGGCCATACGTCGGAACGACAAACTGCTGGAGGGATACCTCTTTCTCCAGCGGGGTCATTGCTCGGTGGGACTCAATCCCCGCTCATCTGCCGCAATGCAGAACTACGAAATAGCGCTCGACCTGTTTTCCTCCTACTCATACAATCCGGGGATCGCGTACGCGCGGGCATCGCTCGGCATCAGCGAATGGAAATCAGGCCGTCTCGGAGCGGCCCTGGAGCACCTCGGGGCTGCCGTCATGCTCGATGCCGATCCCGGAAGCCTCTCTGCAGAGGGAAGGATCATCGGTGAATGCGAGGAAACATTCTACCAGCTTCACGGAGCGACTCTCCGGGAAGCGTACCTCGAGGTTCTTCTGTTCCTCGGACAGTACGATGAGGCGTTCAGACAGAACCAGAAAGATCGGGCAGACCGAATCGCCGAGACCCTCCAGAGCCTCAAAGTAGAAACCGGACGGCAGGGGACAAACGCATCTGTGTGGGAGGTACAGCGAAATGCGGGTCGGGCGACGGGAGCGGTGATGCAGCAGCGCATTCTCCTCTCGGAAGGGGCCGTGGACCAGGCCGTTTTCGCCGAGGCGCGTGTCAGCAGGACGCGCTACGGCGATCTTGAAAGCAAAGCCCTCGCAGAACTCGATGAAGCGTCCGGAGACGGGGTCGAAATTCTGATTCGGCGGTCAGCTCCCGGCGTTGCGGAAATACAGAGACGTCTGCCGGCGGAAACAGCGCTGGTCACCTGCATTCCGACATCCCGAACGCTGTTCGTCTTCGCGATCAGAAGCGATCAATGGGCTGTCGAGCTCGCAGCGGTCGACCGTGCATCGTACAGGGAATCGACGACCCGGTTCGCGTCACTTCTGCAGGAAGCGGTTGACGAAGAAGTCGCCGTTGGTGGGAATGCCCAGGAAATCAGGAACATCGGAACAACCCTCTACAGCCAGGTGATCAGGCCTGTGCGCGGGATGCTGAGCGGCGCCGGAACGATGGTGTTTATCCCGGATGCCGATCTCTTTCCCCTCCACGCACTTCCGGTTCCCGGCGGGGCAAGACGGTACCTTATCGAAGATGTTTCCGTTTCGTATCTGCCGATTGCCTCTGCCCTTCTGTTCCGCAAGGCTTCTCAGGGGCCTTCCGGACTCGATATCGTCGGCCTGGGACATCCCGGGGCCGGTTCCTGGGACGTGGAATATGAACTGCGCGATATTCAGGCCTTTCACAAACCGGCCCGTCTCTACTTTGGGACCGATGCGACATTTGTGACCCTCACAAGGGAACAGGGATATATTCTGCATCTCGCAGCCGAATTCAGCTATGATGCGGATTGGCCGGGGAATTCCGTGATCAGATTGTCCAACGGTCAGAGCCCGAAGGGGTATAGCGATATTTCATGGGGCTCCCTCTTTTCGATCCCGCCGTTTCCGGGAGTGTTGCTTTCCGATCTGAACGCGGCCGGTGCGTTCCCGGCGATGAAACCGATTCTCTTCCTTGCCAACGGGACTTCATCGGTGATCGCGACCTCCGCCCAGCCAAGGCGCAAAACCAGGAAGATGTTCGGAGAGCTCTTCTATACATCGATGCTCTCGGAGTTGAACGTCAGGACTGCGTATCGCAACGCCCTGACCGGAATGATCGACAACGAGGAGTTTGCTATGCCCGAGGTTTGGGCGCCGTTCTATCTCTGGGGGTTTTGAGGAAGGTTATTCGCGGATGACCCGAACGCTGCCAAGGCCCGACTCGATCCGGATATTGACCCGGCCGTCCGTGTCGTTGTAGTTGTCCGTCATGTACTCGACATCACTGATCGGCCTGAATCCCTTGTCACAATCGAGGCGTGAGACCCAGCTCTTCTCATAGAGCAGCCGCGCACCCACGCGGTTGGGAACGATCATGGTCAGCACGCCGAGACCGACATCGATGTCGATATCCGCCTCCCGAGTGAGATTCCCGCCGAAGTCCAGATAATAGGTCCCGACACCCCCCGAAAACCTGAACCGCCTGAAGTTCGCGTTTCCCAGGTTTCTCCCGTCGAACTTGCTCACGCCGGATTCGATGCTCATCCGTTCTATCAGCGCGCTGTTCTTTTCATCAAAATTCATGGCAACATCACTGGCGCCGGATGAGAGTGTGAAGTCCTTTACCTGGAGCCCGGAAAGGTCGAAATTGCCGTTCCCGAGGCCGAGTTCGATGTCGAATGAAAGAGGGATCGCATCGCAAAACTCAAGATTCCACGTCCCGCGCTGGACATTCCAGTTGCCGGAAGATCCCTTGCCATCGGATTCTTCCCCCAGGGCGATCTCCAGGTAACCGACTCTGTTCCGTACCGAATAGGTGATGCTGATTGCCCGTGTATCGGCGTCCGGTGAGGGTTCTGCGATCAGGATCTTCCCCGCTTCGCCCCTCGTAATCGTGACGCTTCCGAAGGCTGACGTCAGCACGATGTTCACTTCTTTTTCTGTCGTTCGTCCAATTTCTCTTGTTGCATGGGCGGACGAACTGATGCTCTGAGCTGATGCACCGTCGCCCGCCGTCATCAGGACGAACAGGAGAGGGATCGTGAGAAGCCGGTATGGTGCGGTCTGGAGTTTCATACGAATACGCCCCCTTATACGTCAAAAGAGTGCAAGGGGTTTCGGGTGCTCAATAGTGCCGTATTCTCTTCCTGAGCGACTTGTAGAGCATTTCCCTCGCCCTGAAAATATGCGCTTTTACCGTTCCAATAGGCAGTTTCAGTGCGGTCGCTATCTCTTCGTAGCTTTGCTCTTCTACATGCCGAAGCTGAATGACCCGCCTGTATTTCTCGGGGAGTTCGTCGATCGCTGCGGCGAGCAGGCGGGATTTCTGGTTCGCAATGATATCCCTGTCCGCTGCGAATGTCTGGTCCGGCAGTTCGAACTGATATTCACCATCCTTGGAAGCGATCGGTTTGTCGATCGAGTAGGTCGGCAGTTTCTTCTTGCGGATGTAATCGATGCAGTTGTTCGTTGCAATCTTGTAGAGCCAGGTGGAAAAGGCATATTCCTCATTGAAGTTCTTCAGCGAAGCGAATGCCTTGATGAACGCCTCCTGCGTGAGATCCTCCACCTGCGACCGGTCATGAACTATCTTGAGCACGAACACATAGATCGGGTCGTGGTACTTCTCCATGAGCTTCCGGTATGCAGTGTTGTCACCCTTCAGGGCGCGGTGGATCAGTCGGGAATCCTCCTTCCGGGACTTGAGCTTCTTTGGAGATTGTTTCGTGCGAGAAGGTGGGGAGACAGCCTTCTGTGGCCGCGGGTTCTTGGGCATTGTCCGGGAGGAAACCTCGATCAGGTCAACGGGCTGTCAATTGCAGAAAAGTTACTCAAATAGAGCCTCACTCGCAAATAGAGTCCACCGGCGGTCGTTGCTTCGCCGGTTCAAATTTGGTAAGTTCGAAACAGTCAACCAAACGAGAGATGACTCCATGCTGATCACATTCGAGGGACTCGATTGTAGCGGAAAATCAACTCAGGCCCGACTGCTGGCCGAGGCTCTGCAGGCGACCGCAGGCACACCGAAGGTGCATTTCATCCGTGAACCCGGTGGTACGGAAATCTCAGAACGGATCAGAGCAATCCTTCTCGACCGCAGCAATGCCGAGATGGACCATGTTGCGGAGCTTCTTCTTTTCTCCGCAAGCCGTGCGCAGCTTTCCCGCGAAGTCATTACGCCGGCTCTCCTCCGGCGCGAAATCGTCATTTGTGACAGGTACCTCGATTCGACCACTGCGTACCAGGGGTTCGGAAGGGGAATCGACAGAGAGGCAATCGTCAGGATCAACCGTCTTGCGACGGCGGGTCTGATGCCGCACCTTACACTGTTACTTGATATTCCACTCGAGGAAGTGTCCAGAAGAAGGGGAGCGACAGGCGAAGCTCCTGACAGGATGGAGGGTTCCGGGGTGCGGTTCTATGAACGCGTGCTCCGGGGTTACAGGGAGATCGCGGCTGATGACTCGGACCGCTTCATGGTCATCGATGGAACGAAGACCGTGAAGGAAATACAGGAGATCATCTGGAAGGAAGTGGAAACCCGCCTGGCAAACGACCGTAAAGAATCGAAATGATGAACGGAGGAGACCAAAAGATGGTGAGGGTGTATCACATATTACTGATGCGAACGATCGTCAGTGCGGGAGTGCTCATGCTGGGCTGGATGCCGGCCGGCGCCGGGTCCCCTGACGGAAACCATTTTCTCGAAGTCAACAAGAGCATTGACATATTCGGTCGCGTCTATAAGGAGATTTCGTCCAACTATGTCGACGAAATCCAGCCGTCCCGGTTCATGGATGTGGGGATTGAGGCAATGTTGGGTTCGCTCGATCCCTATACGGTGTATATAGACCGCGAAAACGGTGATGAAGTGGAGCTCCTGACAAGCGGCAAATACGGAGGGATCGGTGTCACCATCGGCTATCGCGATGGAACGGTACAGGTCATGAGCGTCATGGACGGGTATTCGGCCCAGCGCCAGGGACTCATTCCGGGCGATCGCATTCTCGAAGTCGACGATACGCCGGTCAAGGGGAAGAAGCCGGATGTGGTCCGGAATCTGACGAGAGGTGCACCCGGCACGGAGGTTCGCCTGTTGATTGACCGCGAAGGGGAGGTCTCACCTCTGGCGTTCGTTCTGATCCGTGAGGAGATCCGGCTCCGGAATGTCACCTATGCAACCAGGTTTTCCGACGACATCGGATATGTCCGCCTCGAGCGTTTTTCCCGCAACGCCGGTGAGGAGGTCCGTCAGGCGATCAAGGATCTCAGGGATGAGGGAGAACTCCGCGGGCTTGTGCTCGACCTGCGGGGGAATCCCGGTGGTCTCCTGGAAGCGGCGGTTGAGGTCGTAAGCAAGTTCGTCCCGCGGGGAAGTGAAATCGTCAGCACCAGGGGGCGGCGACCGGAATCTGCAAAGACATATCAGTCATCTGAAGAACCCCTCGCTTCCGACATTCCCCTGGTGGTGCTGACGGATCGCGAGAGCGCGAGCGCCAGCGAGATTGTTTCGGGAGCGATCCAGGATCTGGACCGCGGTCTCATTGTTGGTGACCGGACATTCGGCAAGGGTCTCGTTCAAACCATCATTCCCCTCAATTATGGCGCCCAGCTCAAGGTCACGACGGCGCGTTATTATATCCCGAGCGGTCGCAGTATCCAGGAAATCGATTACGAAAACAGGACCGCTGACGGCGTGTTCGCCCCGTATGCGGACAGTGCACGCCATGAGTTCAGAACGGTCGGCGGAAGGGTTGTCTATGAACATGGCGGGATCGCCCCGGACTCGGTGGTG
>JAOUDE010000174.1 GCA_029859455.1 Ignavibacteria bacterium
GTTGTGTTCAGCACGATCCGTGCCCCCTGCACGGCGAGGCGGTCATGGAGGGATCCTGCATCATCGTCCGGGTTGATCGGGCACTCTTCCTGCAGCAGGATCGAACCTGTGTCCACCTTTTGCGCAAGCAGAAAGGTCGTCACGCCAGTCCGTGTTTCACCGTTCATGATCGCGCGGTTGATCGGTGCGGCACCGCGGTATGCGGGAAGAAGCGACGCATGCAGATTGAAAGAGCCGAGCCGGGGAATCAGGAAGACCTCGGGTGGGAGAATCCGGAAGGCAACAACAACGAACAGATCGGCTCGCAGAGAGGTGAGTTGATCCAGGAACGAAGGGTCACGCAGGTGCTCCGGCTGGAGGAGAGGGAGTCCTGCTTTGCGTGCAGAGGCAGCAACCGCTGTGGAGGAAACGAGGCGTCCGCGACCACGCGCCTTGTCAGCTCCTGTAACAACCGCCTGAATCGGGACTCCTTCATTGCGAAGAAGTTCCAGGCTCGGGACCGCAAACTCCGGAGTTCCCATGAACACAATCGACGGTGCGACTGGATCCTCCTACCTGGATTCAGGAGTTGTGAGTGTCGGAACCGAGATCGGGTACGGAGTTTCCGTTTCTCCTCGGGAGATCTTGTTCAATCGTCCCCTGAGCGTCTTCTGCTCGGCGGTTTCGAGATGGTCGACGAAGAGAATTCCGTTCAGGTGATCGATTTCATGAAGGAGGACCCGCCCGAGGATCCCCGTTGCCTCGATCTCCCGGTTGATCCCTTCAAGGTCGGTAAAACGAACGGTTACCGTTTCGCCCCGGGTGATCTCTGCACGGATCTCCGGAATGCTGAGACAGCCTTCTTCCATCACCCAGGAACCTTCTGTTGCAACCACTTCCGGATTCACCAGGACCAGAGGGGGAACCTCCTGTCCTTCCTCCATTTCGGAGATATCGATCACGATCACTCTCTCCAGCAGGCCGACCTGATTCCCGGCGAGCCCGATCCCCTGCGCGTTCCGCATCGTCTCGAACATGTTTTCCACGGTGGTCACCAGCGCGGGCGTAATCGCCTTGACCGGTTTAGCCTTTTTCCGCAGAACCGGCTGACCATAAACGTATATGGGTACAATCGCCATGTCAGAATATAAAACGGGGGGGGTAGAAGGTCAAACAGTGAGAGATTGCATCATTGTACCAATTGTGGGATTACTCCACAACTCTCCTGGCACCGATATACCGTTTCCGGTAATAACTGCTTTCCAGCGATGATATCGTCACGCCATATGTCACGCTGGCGTGTGCAAACAGGTCATCTTCCAGATAGATGCCGACGTGCGATATGCCGTTTCCGGTCGTATTGAAGAACACCAGATCGCCGAACTGAAGTCCGTCACCGGGAATCGTTGAACCTGCCTGAAACTGCTCTCTCGCTGTCCGTGGGAGCGCGATCCCGAGCGAGTTGCGGTAGACGTTCAGTGTGAATCCGGAACAATCGATTCCCCTCTTCGAACCTCCCCCGTACCGGTAGGGCACGCCGAGATAGGAGACCACATCGAGCAGAACCGCATCCCGGTCAACCCCGGGTGGCGTCGCGTTCGCGTAAGGACTCCCGACACTGTTCCGGAAATCGGCGAGATCGACCTTGCGGTCATCCTCAAGGCTCTCTTCTTTCCGGATTTTTTCCGCGTACTTCGCCTCGTCCGTATCTGAACTGTGGAAGCGGGGGGAACTCCCGGAACAGGAGGCGAGGTACAGAGCACCTGCAAGGATTGCAGTCTGAACCACGCCGGAACCAAACGACAAAAGCCTCCCCGGGCAGGGAGGCTTCGATGCCCTCATCGACCGATGGTCAACCGAGGTACGCACGGAGCTGTTTGCTTCGTGAAGCATGGCGCAGTCTCCGGATCGCTTTTTCCTTGATCTGCCGCACACGTTCACGTGTCAGCTTGAATTTTTCACCGATCTCCTCGAGGGTCAGCGAATGCTCCCGGCCGAGTCCGAAATAGAGGCGGATCACTTCCGCCTCTCTGTCACTGAGTGTTGAGAGAGCCCGCTCGACCTCGCGGCTGAGAGACTCCTTCATCAGGTCATTATCCGGCGCCGGCGCTCGCTCGTCCTGGATCACGTCGAGCAGGCGGTTGTCCTCACCCTGAGCAAAGGGGGCATCCATCGAAAGATGGCGTCCCGAGATCTTCAGGGTATCAGAGACCTCGTAGAGCGACATATCCAGCTCTTCAGCCAGCTCGCTGGCGCTCGGCTCCCGTTCGAATTCCTGCTCGAGCGTGCTGAACGCCTTCCCGATCTTATTCAGTGCACCGACACGGTTGAGCGGGAGCCGTACGATGCGCGACTGCTCGGCGAGCGCCTGAAGAATCGATTGCCGGATCCACCAGACCGCATAGGAGATGAACTTGAATCCCCTCGTCTCGTCGAACCGCTTCGCGGCTTTGATCAGGCCGAGGTTCCCCTCGTTGATCAGGTCTCCGAGCGAGAGTCCCTGGTTCTGGTATTGTTTCGCAACACTGACAACGAACCGGAGGTTCGCCTTCGTCAGCTGCTCCAGGGCGCGCTGGTCTCCCTTGCGGATCCGCCGGGCAAGATCAATCTCTTCCTCGGGCTTCAGCAGATCGACTTTTCCGATCTCCTGAAGGTACTTGTCCAGAGACTGACTCTCTCTGTTCGTGTATTGTTTGGTTACCTTTGCCATAACTCCCTGCTTCGCGCTTCTCAGCCGGTCCTGCGGCCGGCCTTCGCAACTGCTTTCAGTATTTCATCTCCCGTTTCAAACTTTCTCAACATCTCCGCCGGGATGAGCAGAACACCGGATCCCCTGAACAGAGCCCGTCGGCCTGTGACGAGGGGAAGCCGGCTTTCGAGACAGAGACCGCCTGCCAGCGTCGCCAGTGCGCTTCGCTTTCCGGATGCGGCAAACTGACGACCGAAGGTCGGCGCATTCTTCGCATTCAGGCCGAGAATCTTGACAACCGCCATCGAATCCTCGAACGCCTGACGATCCGCCTCTGATTTTCCGGCTGCAAACAACTCGATCGCATGGAAGACGGTCGTGTAGCAAAAAAACTTCTGTACCGCAAGGCGCAGAAGAGAGGGCGTTCGGTCATCCTGAAGGTGCCCGAGGAACAAGTCCGTATCGAGAACGACTTTGGGAACCTTCACGCGAGTTTCAGCCGCCGTCGCCGGGATTTCAGAGACCCCTCAGAAAGAAGGAATTTTACAACCTGGTCGGTTGATTCAAGCTGGAGGGAGGAGATACGCTCAATCTCTTCGTCGGGAACCTCCCTCTCGTTCAACAATGCCCTGGCGTCAACGGTGACAAGACGCACCGATACAGCTCCACGCGGCCTGAGATCGAGTGCTTCAAGGACTGAAGGGGGAATGACGATCGTTCCGTCAGTTCCAACCCGGCCTTCAAATCCTGCTGCCCGATGACTGCCGCGCTTCATGCACTATACGGAGATCGGGGCTGGATGTTCACCCTATCCGTAAATCTGTTTTTCGTTGCACTTGCAGAGCTGGACCCGCCGCTCATTGAATTTCCAGCTCTTCTTCGCATCGGATCGTTCCGATGAAACGACGAGAAGGGGCTGAAAGATCGATCCGCAGACTCCACACTTCGATCCTCTGATCGCGCCCGCTTTCGTCACCTTATCTGCAAATGATTGTTGCTTCGCCATGAGTACCTATCCTTTCAAGAAATCAAAACACTCTCACGAGGTTTCCCCCGCCTTCCACCGCCTTGTGCAGAACCTGAGAGGTTCCCTGCAACAATTCCTCACGGTGCATTCCTTCCGCCAGTCCGCAGACACCGGCACTGATCGTCACGGAGAAACTCTTTCCTGCATTCGTAATGATATGCCCGGCAATCTGCTTTCGCATTTTTTCCGCCCAGAGATAACCGTCACTCGCTGTGGTATTGACCAGCAGAATCCCGAGTCTGTCATCTTCCAGCCGACCGACGATATCATACGACCGGATCGAGCCCCGGATGATCCTGGCAACCTGATTCAGAATCGTGTCGAACCCGTCAATCCCGTGGCGCTCACAGAGCTGTTGCCGCTCATCGATCCCGAGGGTCACCAGAGCGAGCTCCTGGTCATAATCCGCCGCCCTGATCACCTCCTGGTCCAGCTTCTTCAGGAAGTGTCTCTGGTTGCATGATCCGGTCACCTGGTCCACGATGACATATTCCTTCACCAGCTCGTTCATGTAGATCACTTCGAGCATGCCCGCTGCACTCTCCACCAGGCGGTAGATGGTCTCTACTTCCTTGCCGGAGAAATTCTTCCTGTTCTTGCTCTCGAGTGTCAGAACACCGTAACAGCGGTTGAAACTGCTGATCGGGACACAGGCAAAAGATCCCTCACACTCGATCGCTTCTCCCTTGAAGAACCGTGTCCGCCGCGCGGAGCTCCAGTCATCGACCATTTCGAGCCGGTTCGCTTTGATCACCTGCCCCACGATGCTGTCACCAAACTCAACGGCCTGATCGGGAGAGACATAGCCGGTCCCCGCCTTGTTGACCACTTTCTGAATCACCCAGCCCTGTTTCTCTTCCGCGTACATCACAATCGTCAGGTAATCCCAGTTGAGAAGCCGGTTCGCTTCTTCTGCAAGCGAGTTCAACACATTGTACTCACCCGGCTCTGACCGGACACGATCCTGAAGCCGCCGAAGCGACGTCAGCAGTTCGGAATCCAGGAGAAGATCGTACTTCCCGGTGTAACTCCGGATCAGGGCTGAAACCAGCTTGGTAAAATGGCCGAGCGTTTCCAACGTTTCAGGACCGAATGCATCCTCCGCCTTACTGTCCGCCACGATGACGCCCACCGGGGTCGCCCTGTGCTGTTCGCCGGGATAAAACACCGGCACGGCGACCACAGATTTCACGAATTCAGCCCCGTCATAGTAACGGATAACGTCCTTCTCCGAAACCGGTGTGATCCTCCCGTGAAACTGGGGATTCCCGTTCCGGGCGACCTGGCTGACGATGTCGTTTTCAAGATCGAACCGGGATTCGCCTGAAAAATTCTGACTGTCCGTCGCCTTTGCTTCGAGGATATTCTGCTTCTTCTCGGTATTGACCCAGAAAAACGCAACGGTGTGGGCGAAGGTTACATCCCGCAACGTAATAAGCGACTTGTTCAGAAGATGACGGAACTCGCTGCGCGGTTCAACATCGCTCAGATCGATTTCTGTATCAACAAAATCAGACACCTGAAACTTCCGCTGTGGCTGCTCCCTGAGCGCACGCGCTGCCGGAAAGACAGACTTCGTCGAAGGGACCACAGTATCCTCCTGCTTTACCTCACGGATTTCATACTTCCCGCCTGACGACTGGTAGTCATCGAACATCAATGTTTTCATTGAGCCTTCCGGGGGATGGTGATACACGTCCTCTTTGGTACCGATTGCGTCTTCCGGTGTATACCGAACCCAGTCAACAATGGAGCGCCATTTACCGGAAAGGTAAAGGAACGCCCCCAGAGCGGTGACCACTGCAACGGCAAGTCCCACCGACATACCGAATGCAAAAAAACCAATGACAGGCACAAGGATCGACGAAGCAACGATGATGAAAGCTTCCGAAGAAAGCCTCTTTGGAAGGTCACGCATCAACGCCTTGATGCCACCATTGGTCATTATATCGTGGTTCAGCACGAGGAAAACGTTCAAAGCTAGTCAATAAGTTTTGAAAAGTCAACAACTTGACTCCGATTGCTACTCGTACAGACGATATTTCAGGGCCAGGACCCTGAAATCGCTTACCCCTACCTC
>JAOUDE010000175.1 GCA_029859455.1 Ignavibacteria bacterium
AAGCGCCTTGCCGTTTCCGGGATCGCCGTAAGGCAACATCATGTAGACAATGTCTTTCGCAAAGAGCTCACCTCCCGGAACCGGGACAAGCCTGTCGCCCTCAAGCATAAGGAGTCCGGTGTTCTTTTCCGTCACATAAAAGCGATGGTCGAAGAAACAGGCCGGGAAAAACACCGATGCAGTCCGGAGGATCCGGACCTCGCCTGTCAGGATCGAATCGGTCTCCGGTTCGGAAATGACAGGGATCAGGAAAACCCGGCTGAAGGTCTGAACTATCAGAAGGGAATCGGTCGAATGAATGCTCCAGACATCGTCGAAGTTCTGCTCACCAGGAGGAAGGATCCCCTTGAGGGATCTGTATCGGACACGGTTTTTCTGATCAGTGTCGAGGTAGCCGAACTCGTCGATCCCCCCGACGAAAATTACTCCTGAATTGCTCACGGTCATCGAACGGACAGTACCGTTTGGAACCGGGTACAGACGCCACGTCACACCATCATATTCCAGAAGGCCTTCCGTGTTCCCGAAGTAGAGAAAACCTCGCCTGTCCTGCACGACGGCCCAATTCTGGCCACTGGCGCCGTACTCCTTCGGAGGGACATGCCTGATGAGAGGAATCCCACTGAAGAGGTCTCCCTTCTCCCCTGCAAGCAGGGCAGGTGCGGAAAGAAGCAGGAGGATCGTTGTCGTGAGTAGTGACTTCAATGGACCGGGAAAGGATAGTGGTCGGAGGGGGAACCCTCATAATATGAACGATTTTTCCCCGATCCGCAACCAGCATTGCATTCAAACATACTTTTTTTTACCCTCATGCGGCTGTTGGCATCCCCTCTCCTCCAGGAATTGAAAGGAAGAGCACAATGATAACTCCGGCTCTTGCCCCGCACTTTTTGTCAGTCTTGGTTTCGCTGATTTTCATCTCCTGTTCCGAAAGGGATGGGAGTGTCCCTCCGCTGACGCAGGACGAACTGAAGAACGCGGAATATTCCGGCCTTTCGTTCGGATCCCGGACTGTCCGGTTAACCGACGGAGTTTGGGAAGGGGACCCGTACGTTGCCGGGGGATCTTCACGAGATCGAGTGGTCCTGGTCGACGGATTCACCACCAGAGCTGATTTCGACACAAGCGGCTCCGAGGAGGCGGTCGTGTTTCTGACCCAGAATTCAGGAGGAAGCGGCGACTTCGTCTATATGTCTGTGGTGGAACGGAAGAACGGGAAGCCGTACAACCGCGGCACGGTGATGGTGGGAGACAGAGTTCAGATCAGAGATATCCGCATTGACGGTTGGAGCATCTACCTTGATCTCGTTGAAATAGGACCGGACGACGCAGGGTGCTGCCCGGGCCAGCTTATTACAAAATCCTGGGATGTCTTGCCGGGAGGGCTGTTCCCCACCCCCTTTGAGGTCACCGGCCGTCTTTCACTCGAGGAGATCGGCGGCCGGGAATGGAGGCTCGAGCGGTGGGGACTCAGGGAAGAACTGTCCGACACGCTTCAGATTACGTTGGTCTATTCTGCCGGCGGATTCAGCGGAAGAAGCGGATGTAGCCGATACACTGCTTCCGTCACCGAAGGGTACCAGCCCGGCGACATGACTGTGGGAACAGCGACCTCAACCAGGATGGCATGTCCTGAGGACCTGATGACATCGGAGAATCGCTTCCTGGCCGGACTGCAATCGGCCACGAAGTTCGGTTTCTTCTGTGGCCTCCTCGCTATTACCACAATGGAAGAAGGAGCAATCACCACGTACCTCTTTTCCTCCGGAACGTCAGACGAATGAGGAGCGGAATGCGGGTCAAGCCCTTGTAATTGAGCCTCCGTTCTTTTATCTTTTCAGCGCGGAAGTAAAGACTCCACACCATCCTGTGCCTGCCATCGTCGTCATATGACGACAACCATCATCTGTTTCCCAGGTCTCAGTACGTAATGCCTGCGGCCCGGACCTTTCTGCCCGGGCCGGCATCTCATAGCCTGCAGGGGCACGAGTTCTTTCTCAATCACTTTCTTGAAAGGCTGGACGATGAAAGCTTGTTCGCTACTGATTGTTGCTGTGTTGTTCTTTTCTGTTCCCGGTCCGGCCCAGACGGTCGAAACAGTCGTCTCCGGCTCTACATTCAACGACGGCCTGGCTCTCGATTCCGATGGGAATGTTTACGCGGCTGAGTACCTCGGGACCCGCATCACCCGGATCACCCCTGATGGAAGCGACAGTATCTGGGCCACCGGCCAGTCCAGTCCGAACGGCATCGCATTCGGACCCGAAGGGGATCTGTATGTTCCGAACAACTCCGGTGACAATATTACCACAATATCACCGGGCGGGACCCAGACAACCTACGCGACGCTGGATGACCCCGGTGCGATCCTCGTCAATGACGACGGCACGTTGCTCGTCGCCCGCTACAATGTGAATGATATCGTGGTGGTCGACACAGCCGGAACCGTAACGACCTTCCTTTCCGGGGCTCCGTTGAACGGGCCGATCGGGCTTGTTCGATCAGACGATGGTACTCTTTATATTGGCAACTTCACCGACGGGAAGGTCTTCCGGTATACAGACCTTGAAGGTTTTGTGGAGATCGGTGACCTGCCCAGCTGGCTTGGTTTTATGACCTTATCGGAAGATATTATCTTTGCCACCGCTTACCAGACTCAGAGGATTTATGGCGTTCCTCTTGACGGCAGTGGGGAATTCATCTTTGCGGGAACCGGGGTCCAGGGTGGCGCCGATGGACCTGTTGGCTCAGCAACATTCACCAATCCGAACGGGATCATTGCGACATCGACCGGCGATACCCTGTATATTTCCGAGTATGGGCCGAGGCGATTGCGGAGAATCACAGGCGTCCTGGCAGTTACCAGCGTGGGAACCGTCAACGAAGTTGCTCAACAGATCCAGCTCCACCAGAACTATCCGAACCCGTTCAATCCGGCAACCGAGATCCGCTTCAGTCTCCCTGAGTCAGGATTTGTGCACCTGACGATATTCGACCAGCTTGGACAGGAGATTGCGACCCTTGCAGAGGGAGTCCTGGAACCGGGCCTGCATAGCAGAACGTGGAATGCTTCCGGTTTACCAAGCGGTGTTTACTATTACCGAATGACTGGAAACAACTTTACGGCAACAAGAAAATTACTCCTCATGAAATAGGGTGAGATTGCCCGGTTGAGCAGATTGCTTCGGGAACATAAGGCGTTCCCTCGCAATGGCATAACATGTTTTTCAACCTGGACTTGTCATTGCGAGTCTCGAAGCTCTTTGTCGGGACGAAGCCTGCCCGCCTGAGCCACACAAGGTGTTGTGCCGTCAATTCAGACTCCTTATATTGGCCCGGCACCCTCCCTTGACACATCCTCACCAGACATCGGCCCGGAGTTCGATATGAAACAGATCCCTGGCATTACTCTTCTCCTGCCCGCAGTGATTGCACTCATTTCAGGATGCGCGAGCACGCAGGTTGAATCACGGCTCCAGAAAGGGCTTGATTCGCTCGGTGTTAATACGGCGGAGGTTCGCCTGCACAACCTCGAGCGAGCCTCGCAATTCGGCCTGATGATCAGCGCAGTGGCCGACACGATCCTCAGACAATCTTCTGATCCCGGAGTGCGGAGGCGTGCCCACGAATTGAGGATGTACACCGTGCCGATGTTCAGACAGATCCTCTTCTTCCCTGACGCAGGAGCGGCAAGCGTCGACGGATGGTCCTTTGCCGTCCAACTGCGTCAGTACTTCACGGAGGGGAGGGGAAAGGAAGCGTTCGGAGCACACCAGGGTCTGATTGTCAGCACAGTAGCAACAATCGAATCACAGTTTCATGACGTCGGGAAAAAACCGGAAGAGATCGATAAGTTCAACCGGATCAGGGCAAATGTCGAACAATGGGCATCAAGCCATCCTATCACAAATGATTTCTACGCACGCCCTTCAGTCATCCCATTTCTCGAGGAGTTCCAGGTCGATATCGATCATGGGCTGACCGGAACGGTGGGTAATATCGCCCTTGATGTTCGCGCCATATCGATACGCATCGACCTGCTCGCAGCCCAGTTGCCACAGGAGGCACGCTGGCAGGCGGAGTATCTCATGGAGAACATGGGCGTTGGAGGCCGGCTCGACCGGCTGGACGATCAGCTTGCCATTGTGACCGAATCGGTTGAGCGACTCACCTCTCTTCTTGAGAAGGGGAACCTCGCGATCGATATCAGGTCGCTCCGATCACTCCATTCCGATATCGCGCGACTCGAAGAACGACTTTCGAGTGAACGGGAGCTTGTTTTCGAAGAAATCGAGCGCCAACGCCTCGAGACGCTCGCTCAGGTGGAGGCGGCGGGTGGCCGAATTCTCACCCAAACCACTACAAATGCCACCGATCTCATCGACCACCTGGTCTGGAGAATCGCCCTTCTGGCAGGGATATGCGCGGTTGGGGCACTGCTCCTGTTCCTGATGTTCCGCCGGTCCGGACAAAGCTGACGACCGGAAACCTCCTTCTGCTGAGTTTGATCTGGAGAGCAACGCTATGAAGCACTTCCAGTTCAGAACATTGCTCTGTCTGATCTTCCCGGTCATGGTTGCTCAGTCGGCCTGCGGCCAGTTCGATGAGAGCAGCGACGGGATGGAATGGCTGGTTCCCCGCGAAAAGGTCTTCGACGGAGGACCGCCGAAAGACGGCATACCGGCACTTGTTTCACCCCGGTTTATTCCGGCGTCCCTTGCTGAGTACCTTGATGATGAAGATCTGGTCATCGGTCTGCCGGATGGCAACCAGCGCGCCTACCCCCACGCAATCCTGAACTGGCACGAGATCGTGAATGACCACCTGGACGGCCAGCCCGTTTCCCTCACGTACTGTCCACTCACTGGCTCCGGGATCGTCTTCTCCGGTTCGATCAAGGACAGGGAAACCACCTTCGGTGTATCAGGACTGCTCTATTCGTCAAACCTGATCGCCTATGACAGAGCAACTGACAGTTACTGGTCGCAAATGAAGCTGCTCTGCGTCGGTGGCACCTCACGGGGAACCACCGCAGATGTGCTTCCGGCAATCGAGACTTCATGGAAGACCTGGAAACAGATGTTCCCGGAATCCGAAGTTCTCTCAATGGAAACCGGATACCGGCGGGACTACCAGCGGTACCCGTACGGACCCTACAAGGAATCAGAGTATCTGTTGTTCGCTGTGGATCGTGATGATCGTCGGCTCCACCGGAAGGAGCGTGTGCTCGGAATCATCTCGAATGAGACTGTGAGGGTGTACCGGATAGGGAGTTTTGGAAGAGACCGGGTGGTTATCGAAGATCGGATTGGAGAGGTAGAGTTTGTGATTGCTGGAAGTACGCCGGAAAACTACGCGGTTGCGTATGAGCGGCGACTGGAAGATGGAACCACCCTCTCTTTTCGACCTGCGGGAGATACCGGCACAGCGGTCATGGTCGACTCGGAAGGAAACTCATGGGATATCTTCGGAAGAGCAGTTGACGGGATCCGGAGTGGCGAACAGCTTACGCCAACGCGATCGTTCATTGCGTACTGGTTCGCTTGGGCTGCGTTCTATCCTGAGGTGGAGATCTATGGGGAGTGATGGCCGTGAGAACCATCCCTCCTGTACGTCAGAGCTTCGCTCGCCAAGAGCGCTCGCCCGCAATGAGAGGGCCCGGAATCCGGCTCCGGGCGGTTCAGTTGCTCACAATGATGGCAAGCCAGAGGTAACCGTCACTCCTCCGTCCCCA
>JAOUDE010000176.1 GCA_029859455.1 Ignavibacteria bacterium
ATCGGTGTGAGAAGATGGAAGGGGAACGAAGGGGGGAATCCCGGACAGGTTGCTGACAGGCATGCTGATGAGAATCGGAACACCGGCATCCTCTGCAATGTCGATCATTCCCTTGAGGTTTCGCCCATATGCTTCCAGGCACCGGGTGTACAACGGATCCTGTTCGTGAACCGATGCCCGTTGCGACAGTCCTTCCATCAGCGACTGGCCGGACCTTGCACGATCGCCGATCGCTGCGATCGCATCACGCATGAGGAGAACCGTCCTGAAGCGAAGGGTTGCCAGATAGAGGTCGGTCAGCCAGGGTGCAATCATGGCACCCTGAGAGGAGGCAGCACCAAAGATGCCGTAGAATTCGTTGTGGCCGACATAGAGAATGAACAGATCAGGATCATAGCCGGCAAGATCGCGCATCATATCCCGGACGACAGCGCTGCCGATCGCCGCCATGCCGACATTGATCACCTCGATGTGACGTTCGGGAAACCTCCGTTCCAGGGCCGCCTTCAGCATCGATGGCGCGGTCGCAGTATATTCGTAGGGGAAGCCGGCCATGGTCGACTCGCCGACACAGAAGATTCTGATCCCGCCGGCCGGCTTGACCGGCAAAAAGAATTCATCCGGCGGTTCCGGAATCGTGCCCGTATTCCCTGCGAAGTATCGACGACCCACTTGGCGGTTGATCGACAGGAACCTGTGTCCCATGATCTCACGGTCGATGACCAGGCGGAGGTCACCGCCGTATTCGAAGGTTCGGAGGGAGAGCTCCAGAAGGAGGAGAAACAGGAGAGGAACGGAGAGGGTGATAAGGGCGAACAGGCGCCGTTTCGTCATCTCGCTAACCTGCCGTGTCCATCTGTTCAAGCATTCTCCGGGCGCGGGTGAAGGAGGGGTCGCGCTCAAGAACGATTCGGAGGTTCTCCCGCGCTGCGTCGTCGTTTCCAGCGCGCCCGCTGGCAATGGCGATCATGAAGTACAGCTCGGTAATCTCCCCCTGGGACGTGGTTTGTCTCATCGCCTGCCGGAGATACGGGATTGCTCCCGCCGGGTCTCCCATGTCGACCGCGATGGCACCGAGAGCGCGGAGTCCGTAGAGCGTCGGTTCGATTCCGATCGATTGCTCCAGTATATCGTGCGCCGCGGCATACTGCAGCTGTTTGAGGTACACGCGGCCCAGTTGGAGATACGGGGAAACGTTCTTCGGGGTCATCGCAATCAGAGCCTCATACTCGCGCTCAACACGCGCCAGGTCACCGATGCTTTCGTAGTATCCGGCCGCCGCAACGTGTGACTGCTCCCAGGCAAGCTCTCCGTCCAGCATCGCATCGACGATCATGCCGATCCGGTCGGAGCTGTCAGCCGGGATCAGCGGGACCGGTTCCCCCCGGAACGGCCAGGAGGAGGTTAGGATGTCGGTCCGCCTTTTTGCCGCGCGTTCGTCCACCTCGGTCATCCACCGTTCACTCCAGAGCTCTGATTCGGCAAGGGAGTCCTGAGGAGGCCAGGTATGCTCCGGGAGGCCATGTGCACGCATTGCCTCTGCGTAGGCACGGCCCATGAGGAAATAGCCGCGGGCATTCGGATGAAGGTGCTCGTGGAGCAGGCTGCTTCCTGGAATCGCATCGATCGATGCATCACGGAACACCTGCTCGATGTCGACAAAAATATGTCCTGATTCCTCTGTGATTCGTTTGGCCGCCCGGTTGAAATCGGACGACTGCCGGAACCGTAGTTCATCCAGATCTCTGGCATCCGAGAATTGATCAAACGCCCGGACGGAATTTCCTGACATGGCGAGCGCGCGCCCGAGATAGTATCGGGCGTTTGCTGAGATGGTGTCCATGCCTGCCGCCTCACTCAGAGACAGGGCGGCCGAGTCAGCATCTCCGCCGATGAGATGTTGCAGACCCCCTTTGTACGCTCGTTGAAAACGAAGCTTCTCAGCAGACGGAAGTTCGGTTTCGCCGGAAACAAACGGCTCCAGATCCCTGAGGTTCGAAACCTGAGAGGAAACGATCACAGGGACGCCGCGGTCGGTACAGAGCTCGAGGAGATCGCGCAGGTTCGCCTCGAATGCGTCCAGAGTCCTGTTGTAGAGGGGACTTCCGTAGCGGACCGTCTGACCGAGAGCCAGCCGCTGCATCATCGTCCCGCCAGGGCCGTCGTCCGGTGAACCAGAGGATTTCGTGATGGAGGTATAGATATCCCTCAGAAGCAGGAACGTCCTGAAATGCACCAGATGGAGAGAGAGATTCGAGATCCATCGACTCTGTCCCGCCGACTCATGCGATGCAAGACCCATGGCACCGTAAAATTCATTGTGTCCGTCATACACGATGATGAGATCAGGATCGAATTCGAGAACCTCATCGACGAAGTCGAGGGAAGTGAAACTGTTGGTCGCAGTAAGGCCGAGATTGACCATCTCGAACGACCGTTCAGGGAAGAGGCGCACGAGGCGTTGTTTCAGAAAGGAGGAGAACGACCCGACATATCCGTAAGGATATCCGGCAGTAGTTGAGCCTCCGAGGCAGAAAATCCGGAATGTCTCCGGATCCTTCTCCGGCTCGAAGAAATCCAGAGAGGTCATCGGGTTGAACTCCACCCTGGAGAAATAGCGTGCTTTGACACCCGGATTCATGTTGTAGTAACTCTTGCCTGAAAACTCCTGAATCCGGAACAGCGAGAGATCCGGGCCATATCCCGTCGCTCTGAGTGAAAACTCCGTAATGACCAGAAAGATGACAGGGAAGATGATCGTGAAGATGAGAAAGGCGCGGTTGCGAACCGTGGATGTCTGCTCACGCGCTCGGGATTGTGGTCTGGATGACATGATCTGAGAGTCTTCTTCCATCGGAACTTCCAACGGGAGAAGCAGAACGAATATACGACCTTCGATTTTCTTTTCAAACCTCCCAATCATTGATATTGCTGGACAGTTTTCATACTCTAGAAGAGAAACTTTCTCATATCTGCGGTCGGTAATGATGATAAAGAGTCTGTTCCTTCTCCTCCTCCTGTCCGCCACAACCACCGGTCTGGCGCAGGACAGCGTTGACGTCACATTCCGCTGGACCATCACCGGGCACTCAGGTTATTCCGTTCCGGGAGAGTTCAATGGATGGAACAGCGCTGCCTGGCCGATGCAAAACGCAGGAGGAAATCTCTGGATTCGACAGCAGCGCCTGGCGGTCAATCCCGGCGGCGGAGGAATTCCGGGGGCATACCAGTACAAGTACTTCTATTCAGGTGCGAGCCCGTGGCCGAATGACACCTTGAATCATCGGTTCAACGGGAACGATAACGACAACTCGATCCTGATTGTCCAGGATCCGACCATCTATCATTTCGTCCCGAATCAGCGGAGTGGCCTGGTCGACACCGGCTTCCCCACCATCTCTTCTTTTCTCTATCCGAAAGTCGGAAGTGTCGTTGACACCTCTTCCCTCACCCTTCAGATCGACGATACAACCCTCACCCGTCTTGGTGCGTATTATGATTTCGGAACAGAACAGTTCGCGTACCCTGTTCCGTTCGAGCTGGATGACGGAGGCCATGTCTCGATCCTCTCCGTCGGCGCGGTGGCAGACACCGTTACATTCACCATTTCGACAGGAGGCCCGCCTGTCGCTCCCATTCCGCCGTATGCCCGCCACGGGGTGACGCTCCCCAGCGCAGCTTCGAACGATTCCACAACGTTCCGACTCAGGGTGGGAGGAACGAACCTTGTTCTCCTCAGAGTGGCTCCGCTTGGAGAACCTGTGATGACGCAACCAGCGCGTTTCATGCGTCAGAACCCTGGAGGGATCAACTGGTGGATCAACCTGGATTTGCCCGAAGGAGAGTATGAATATCTTTACCAGACCGGGGACGGGACTGTTCTGTTCGACCCCTGGGGGAGAGAAACGGGAACTTACGGCACCCGGTTCTCGACCGGGTCCTCCGGACTGACCGCAGATGACTATGTATGGACGTCCGATGGCTTTCAGCGGCCGCCGATCGACCGGCTTTGCATCTACGAACTCCATGTAGGTGAATTTGCCGGGGGATATTACAATCTTGGAGGGGGAGAGGCCGGCTTTTCTGACCTTGCTTCGCTCATGGCCTACTTCGATTCCCTCGGTGTGAATGCGATCGAACTGATGCCGATCAATGATTTTGGTTTGATCGGACCATCCGGACACTCATGGGGATATGACATCAGTCACTATTTTGCTCTTGAGCCGTCCTACGGACGTCCGGCAGATCTTAAGGCGCTGGTTGATTCCGCCCATGCCCGCGGCATCGCCGTTCTCCTGGATGTCGTGTTCAATCACCAGAACGATCCGGGCCCGCTCTGGCAGATGGAGCCGGATGAAATCGGGAACCTGTATTTCAAGCCGGCCAGCACGCTCCATCACAATGAAGACCCTCTTTTCTTCTTTCGGGATATGGACCACTGGACCAATGAGACCCAGGAGCTTGTCTATGAGACGATCAAGATGTGGATCGACGAGTACCGGATCGACGGGTTCCGGTATGATTTCACCCAGGGTGTGGGCTGGGATATCGCCGAGCCGACACGCGGTATCCTGGGATGGGCGAACGCCATCGATCAGGAGTACAACGGCGAGATCTATCAGATTGCCGAGCATCTCCCCGAGAGTGCCGCGCTGATCCTTCACTCCGGCCTGACCGGTGGGTGGCATGACAGCTATCACGACGAGATCTTCGACGAAGCGAGGTTTCGGAACACCTCGTTGACGAATTTCGAAAGTCTGATTCTCGATCTCGATGGATATCCGGGCAACGATATTCCTGCGGCGCCGACGCGGTATGCAAACCGTACTGAGCCGGTGAACATGAACAATAACCACGATGAGCAATCGTTGATTTACGAAATGATCACGTTCCAGGGAGTTGACACTGCCACCGCCTATGTACGGGACAAACTGTATTCGACGTTCATGTTCACATCTCTCGGAATCCCGCTCGTATGGCAGGGGATGGAATTCGGTGCCCCAAGAGGGTGGATGACGGATAATGAGAAACTTTCCTATCGTCCGGTCGAGTGGGATCTGTTCGATACCGACCGCGGACGTGATCATTTCGGCTACTACAGGAAACTCATATTTCAACGGTTGAACAATCCTGCGCTCTATCGCGGGACGCTCAACACGCTCTGGCGTTTTGAATCTGAAAAAGTCCTGGTGTGGGGATTCACGGACGCTGGTTCAGGAAACATGGTGATGGCGGTCGCGAACCTCAGTTCGATTGAGCGTACGGTCAATGACGTACCCTGGCTCGGCTCGGGAATCTGGTACAACATCTGGGATCAATCGGAACTGGTCTCTCCCGGTGTTTCTCTCGATTCGCTGACCCTCCCGGCATACACAGCACTGGTCTATTCGAATGTGCCGGACAGCGTGCTGACTTCAGTGAGCGGTCAGGCTGCCGGCGTCCCGGAAGAGTTCGCTCTCCATCAGAACTACCCGAACCCGTTCAATCCAACCACGACCATCACGTTTGATCTTCCAGCCGAAGCTCCTGTAACCATCTCCGTCTATGATCTGCTTGGGCGGAAGGTCGCTGACCTGTTGTACGGATCGCTTCCTCCCGGGACCCATGCGGTTGTCTGGGATGGCAGATCCGTCAACGGATCCCATGCCGCGGCCGGAGTCTACCTGGTGCGGATGACTGCACAGGGAGCCTTTGCGTCCACGCGGAAGAT
>JAOUDE010000177.1 GCA_029859455.1 Ignavibacteria bacterium
CTATGAATCGTATCCGGAATGGCTGGCAAGCCCGTATGCAGCGAAAGGGGTCACATGCCAGGACTGCCACATGCCGCCGGATAGTGTGACAACCAACTTTGCGCCGGGGCGGGGAGGGCTGGAACGTGAAGCCGCAACGATTCCGAGCCATTTCCAGCTCGGATCGCGGGACAGCGCCTTTCTTGCCTCTGCAGTTGAGATGAAGACGACAGGGACGGTGTCGGGAGGTGAGCTTATCATCCGGGTGGAGATCACAAACGTTGCTGCAGGGCATCACGTACCGACCGATCAGCCGATGCGTAACATGATCCTTCTTGTTACCGCCACGGCTGCCAGCGGACGCAGCCTTGACTATCTTGGCGAAGAGCACGTTCCGTACTGGGGAGGCAGCGGCGATCCGGCTGACGGGAACTACGAAGGATTACCAGGAAAAGGATTTGCGAAGATTCTCTACGAACGCAACCCTCAGTATGTCTCCTCCGCAAACACCGAGTTGCAGAAACAGATCTCCCCCGCTCCGCAATGGCGGATCATCGATATACTCAGTGACAACAGGATCCCTGCAATGGCGACTGATACCTCACATTACCGGTTCGCCGTAGCAGATGCCGGATCCACGATCGAAATCCGTTCGGAGCTCATATACAGACGGACATTCAGAAATTGGGCGGCGATGAAGCAGTGGGAGATTCCGGACGTGGTCATGGCAAGAAACACGAAAACGATCAGGACGGATAACTAGCAGGAGGAACCGGATGAGACGCGTCCCATTCATGCTCGTCTTCTCTATTCTCGTCTCCGGCTGTGGAGAGGACAACAGCCGCAAAGCCGATGAAGCGTTCGTGATGACCATCCCAATCGGGCTGGACGCGGGCGGTCAATACATTCCCCAAAACAATCCGATGACGGTCCGGAAAATCGAACTTGGACGGAGACTCTTCTTTGATGCACGACTTTCGCTCGACGGAACCGTTGCCTGTGCAACCTGTCACAACCCCTCGCTGGGGTTTGCCGACGGACGCGCTTTTGCGATAGGGATCTACGGGCAGGAATTCAAGAGGGGGACACCCACGCTGATCAACCGACTCTTCAGCCGGGAACAATTCTGGGACGGACGCTCGAAAGACCTGGAGGATCAGGTTCGTAACCCGATTGAGAACGAACTGGAAATGGGGAACACCGTGGAGAATATGGTGCGTACCCTGAATCAGGTTGAAGAATACCGGATACGGTTTCGGGATGTCTTTGGAGGGGAGATATCAATGGAGAATGTTGCCATGGCGATCGCCGCATTCGAACGGACACTGGTCTCCGGGAACTCCTTCTATGATCAGTATAAGAATGGAAAAACGGATGCCCTGTCGGAATCGGCGAAGCGGGGTGTCGCCCTGTTCGAAAGCGACCGGGTGAATTGCATCAAGTGTCACCTCGGCCCGAATTTTACCGATGAGAAATATCACAACAACGGAACGGGGATGGACAAGGAAGAGCCTGATTGGGGACGATATGAAGTGACGAAGAACGACTCGGACCGTGGAGCGTTCAAGACCCCGACGCTCCGGGATATGTCCAGAACGGCGCCGTACATGCATAACGGGAGCCTGAGGACTCTCCGGGAGGTTGTTGAATATTACAACAAGGGGGGGATTCCGAACAGATACCTGAGTCCACATATGATACCGTTGAAACTGACCAATCAGGAGATTGAGGATCTGGTGAACTTCATGAAGAGTCTGAGCGGGACGAATGAGCTGGTGTTCTGATATGAATCCGCGGCAGCTGTGTTGCATTTCCGCCTTCCTTCTACTTGTTGCCTCCGGTTGCGGGGGTGATTCCGGGTCGGATTATGTCCGTGACGGCGATCATCTCTACCTGAATACGGCGGCGGAGGTTGCGTATGTCGGGTCCGATGCCTGCCGGGATTGTCACCTTGAGCTCTATCAGTCCTTCATGAAAACGACCACCGCGCACTCGATGGTTCGTCTTGATTCGTCCAATATCATAGAATCGTATCCACAGATCAATCCGGTGTACGATCCGGGGCAGGATTTCTACTACGAAATGATACAGCGGGGGAACAGGTTTTTCCAGCGGGAGTATCGCCTTGATCTCACCGGTGAGATCATTCATGAACGGATCATGGAGGCGCACTACGCGATCGGGTCCGGAAAGAACCTGAGGATGTATTTTCATGATGAGAACGGGATGTTCTATGAGCTTCCGCTCACCTGGTATGTTCACAGGGGGGAGTGGGATCTCAGCCCTGGCTATCGCGAATTCGGTAATCTCCGTTTCTCCCGGTTCGCAGGGTCGAAGTGCCTTGCCTGCCACAATGACCATATGAAGGTTTCTCCCATCGCATACGAGAGGTTCCTGAAGCCTTACCCTCTCGGTATCGGGTGCGAGGCATGTCACGGTCCGGGAGACCTCCATATTCGTCAGGAGCGGGGTGAAACGATCGACCTGCCTTCTGATGACGCAAGAACGATCGTGAATCCTGTGGATCTCTCCCCCCGGAGGCAGATCGATGTCTGCCAGCAGTGTCACCTCCAGGGAAAGGGATGGGCGCTCTGGGAAGGTGTGGGGTGGTTCGATTTCAGGCCCGGTATGCTGCTGGAGGACCGCTGGTCAGTCTTCACCGATTCGAAAACCAAACGCGAGGCATTCAAGGTAGCGAACAGCGCGTATCGTTTCGCGCAGAGCCGCTGCTTCAAGGAGAGCCATGGTGTCACAACATGCAACACATGTCACGACTCCCATGGTACATTCAAGGGTTCCTCCATCGAATTCAACCGGCAGAACTGTCAAAAGTGTCATCCGCCCGAAAGTCTGCCGGGCAAGGGTTCCCGTTTCGCTCACGGCCCGAACGACAACTGCGTCCCGTGCCATATGAAGCAAACTGGGACAGAGAACACCCTTCATGGGGTGATCAACACCGATCACTGGATCCGGGTCGATGCTGACAGCACACATATCGACTGGACTTCATACAGAACACCTTTCGAGCGGCAGGGACTTGTCTCGCTCAGCCCCTTTCTGGATGCCGGTGATTCCTCGAGGTTCCAGCGGCGAGGGGTCGCATGGATCGACTACTTCCGGAATTACGACAACCAGGCACCGTACCTGGATTCTGCCATGAGGTATCTGGAGTATGACATCCAGCTGCGTGGCGGGACACCAAGGACATTCTATTACCTCGGGGATCTTCAGCACGAACGCGGGGAGTATCGAAAAGCACAAACCGCACTTCAGAAGGCCCTCCGTCTGAAGGAACGGTATCCGGAGGCCTGGTTCCGTCTGGGGCAAACGTATGCCGCCCTTGGAAGGAATGATTCAGCTGCATCCTGTTACCGTACTGCGGTGGGTCTGCTTCCGGGGGAACCGGCGTATTTTGAATCGCTCGGAATCACACTGGCCGAGCAGGGCTCCGTACAGGACGCGATCGACACGCTTAAGGAAGCCCTGAGACTCGATCGTTACAATCCTGCAGTGTATGCATATCTTGGAAATATCTATGCGCTCAGCCTCGACCAGCCGGCCCTGGCGCTCCCTTTTCTGCGGGAGAGGGCAGTCCTGGATCCGGACAATCCGGATGCCTACGTGAATCTCGGGAATGTCTATCTGATGCTGGGACAATATGACAAAGCCATCGATACATATGCCCTGGAGCTGTATTACAGGCCGGGGTCTCTTATGGCTCTCTACAATCTGGCCCGTGCGTATGATCTGTCAGGGGCACCCGAAAAAGCAGAGGACGCGCGTGCCCGCGCGATGGCGATCAACCCGTCCATGATTGGTGCTATCCGACCGTAGGTTACAGTTTCCCCCTTTCTCCGATCTGCCTCAGCAGTTGATTGCGGATCAACTCGTCCTGTATCCCTTGCTTCTTTCCTTCATTTGAGGCAAGGTTTCATGCTTACCGTTGCATCCCCGGTTAGGCCGTCCGGCCACGCTGAGATCCAGCAATTCGTTCTACATCGGAGGTTCCATGAAACTAACCCCGGCTCTCCTTATTCTCATCGCAGCGGCTCAATCTTCATTTGCCCAGGGAGGATGGTTGTCCCGGTCCAATGTTACATCGAACGATCTTCATTGTGTCGATTTCAATGATCGGAACAACGGGACGGCGGTCGGGCAATTCGGAATCATCCTGCGGACAACAGACGGCGGCGTAACGTGGGCCGACCAGACTCATTTGTTCGAGAGTCTTCTTGGAGTATCGTTCGTGGATTCATCGATCGGAACGATCGTCGGAAACAGCGGGACGATCATACGGACAACCGATGCCGGAGCAACATGGACCACTCAGAACAGCGGCATTACAACAAATCTTACCTTCGTCCATTTTGTGGACCCTGATCATGGGACCGCGGTCGGGCTCGGAGGTGTGATCCTCCATACAACGAACGGTGGGGATACATGGAACAGCCAGGTAAGCGGGGTGTTCAACGATTTGCTTGGAGTTCACTTTGTGGATCAAAACGTTGGAACGGTGGTCGGCGTTTCCGAAATTCTTCGGACGACTGACGGCGGTTCGACATGGGCGGTCCAGCCTAATCCATCGAGCATCCTCTATGCCGTGTGGATGACTGATTCGGACAATGGCGTCATTGTTGGTGATTTCGGCCTGGTACTCAGAACCACCGATGCAGGAGCGACATGGGAGGAACAGACCAGCGGAACGGCGGCCTGGCTCTATTCGCTGACGTTCGCAGATGACACGACCGGCTGGGCCGCGGGGAATTCCGGGACGATCATCAGAACCACCGACGGTGGTATCACCTGGGAAGAGCAGGATACTCCGACGAACAGGTCTTTGCGTGGCATTGCCGCCCCGGACAGAGAAAATGGGTTTGCTGTTGGCCTGAGTGGAACAGTATTGTACACAACCACTGGAGGCGTGGTCACTTCCGTGGAGGACGGGGTTGTTGGCGGCGACGGGATCGGTTTCGGTCTGCTCCAGAACTACCCGAATCCATTCAATCCCTCGACAAGAATTCAGTATGCGCTGAATCGCCGTACCACCGTCGTTCTCAAGGTGTATGATCTGATCGGTCGTGAAGTAGCGACCCTTTTCAAGGGAGAGCAGGAGCCGGGATTTCACACGGCTGAATGGGATGCTTCATCATCTTCAGGGGGGGTCTACCTCTACCGGATCGAAACTGAGAAGGCGGTCCAGGTCAAACGAATGCTTCTTCTCCGATAGCCAATCAGACGCACACATCAGTAGTTAGTTTCAACACTCACAAAACCAGGGAGGCCTTCATGAACAAGATATTGGTTTCCGTTGTTGTGCTAGCTGTTGTCATCGCCGGTTGTTCTGAAAACCGGGGTCTGGTCGAGCCGGTCGGTAGCGAGTCCGCAACCGGAGGGGAATATGGCCAATCGCTGGCAACCTCTGGTGATGGTCAGCTCACACTCATGGGGGAGGGCTATGCAACGATTGGCGACCTTGTGTGGTGCGATCTCAGTAACGATGGTCTCTATGATGAGGGGGAGCCGGGGATCGAAGGCGTGACGATCCGTCTGCAGTGTGCGGGTATGGATGGACAGTTTGGAACCGGTGACGACTATACCGATGCGACAATCACGGACGGCAGCGGTGCGTACCTCTTTACGGATGTGCCAACAGGTTCCCCATGCCGGATCTGGGTTGACCTCACAACCGTTCCGGACGGAAAGGTGCCGGGTTCCTGCAGGACCCGTGTT
>JAOUDE010000178.1 GCA_029859455.1 Ignavibacteria bacterium
TGAGATAGTCGTTCCGTGGGGTGAATCGGTACGGTCTGAACAGATCGTGGAGGCTCTCGGTAATCACCCTGAGGCCAGGGGGGTCGTCGTCGTCCATAGTGAAACGTCAACAGGAGCGGCAGCGGATGTCAGATCGATTGCGGCTGCCGTGCGCGGACACTCTGACGCTCTCGTGATTGTGGATGGAATTACCGCGGTCGGAGCGCTCGAGTTTCGACTGGACGAATGGGGAGTCGACGTGTGTGTGACCGGATCGCAGAAGGGGCTGATGATCCCGCCCGGTCTTGCCTTCGTTGCGTTGGGCCCCCGCGCTGTCGCCGCCATGGAGAACAGCACGGTTCCGCATTTCTACTTCAGCCTCAGAAAGGCGGTCGAGTCATGGAAGAAGCATGATACTCCCTGGACACCTGCAGTTTCGCTGATCATCGGTGTGGACCGTGCTCTGGAGATGATTCGTTCCGAAGGGATCGAAGAAGTCTGGGCCAGGCATGACCGGCTGGCGGGTGCTCTGCGGGCAGGGGTCGGGGCGGTCGGCCTGAAAGTGTTCGCTCAGTCGCCTTCGAACGCGGTCACCCCGGTTGTTGTGCCTGAGGGGCTCGATTGGGGGGCGTTCAACAGAAGCCTGAAAATCGATGACGGTATCACCGTTGCGGGAGGACAGGACCATTATAAGGGAAAGATCTTCAGAGTCTCTCACCTCGGTTATTACGATGATCTGGACATGGTGACTGTCATGTCAGCTATTGAACGGGCACTCGTGCAGCAGAAGTTCTCCTTCCGGCAGGGAGAAGGAGTGGCGGCGACACACAGGAGCCTTATTGGTCATGGATGAGAAAGGGATCCGCATCCTGGTCAGCGACCAGATTGAGCAGGTCGGCCGGGATCACCTGGAAAACGAAGGATTTCGTGTCGATTTCCGGCCCGGGCTGTCCCCCGATGTGCTGGAGGAGGTCATACCCCAGTATGACGCTCTCGTGGTCCGGAGCGCAACCCAGGTAACAGCCGGTGTCATCGAAAAAGGAGCGAAGCTCCGGGTCATCGGAAGAGCCGGAACCGGTGTGGATAATATCGATGTGCCGACCGCAACACGGCGGGGAGTTCTTGTGATGAATACCCCCGGGGGGAACACCGTTTCCGCCGCCGAACATACAGTCTCCATGATGCTCGCTCTGGCGCGAAATATTCCCCAGGCTCATATGAGTCTCACGGGCGGACATTGGGAGCGGAAGAAATTTGTCGGCCTTGAGGTTCTGGAGAAGAGTGTCGGAGTGCTTGGGATGGGGAAGATCGGCCGCGAAGTTGCCCGGCGGTGCCAGGGACTGGGGATGCGTGTTCTCGCCTACGATCCCTTGATGCAGGCCGATGCGGCGTTGAAGCTGAATGTCGAGCTTGTCAATCTGGATGAACTGTTCCGCCGTGCCGATTTTATCACGGTCCATACACCGCTGACGGCGGACACCAGGGGTCTGATCAACGATGAGTCTCTCTCGCGGTGCAAGAAGGGAGTCAGAATTGTCAATTGCGCGCGCGGGGGAATCGTGGATGAAGCTGCTCTCCTGCGGGGGCTTGAGAGTGGCATCGTCGGTGGCGCGGCCCTCGACGTGTTCGAACAGGAGCCGCCCGGAGAGAGTCCTCTCCTCCGCCATCCGCGTGTGGTCGTTACGCCGCATCTGGGGGCTTCGACCGAGGAAGCGCAGGAGAAAGTTGCAGTTCAGATAGCGGTCGCGATTGCCGATGCGCTGAAGGGCCGCGCTTACGCGGGGGTTGTGAACGCTTCGATTCTTCACATGGCGATCAACGAAGATGTGCGGCCGTTCCTTCAGCTTGCAGAAAAGATCGGGCGGCTGGCCGGGCAGGTGGTTGATGGGAAAATCCGGCGGCTGACTGTTTCCGGTGAGGGAGATCTTGTAAGCGGGTCGATTGAACTTCTGAAGGCAGGAGTACTGGATGGGGTTCTGTCGCATTTCCACCCTGATCCCGTGAATATGATCAATGCACCGGTACTTGCAGCCGAAATGGGGATCGAGGTCCGCGAGCTGAAGAGAGGAGGAGGGAAGGAATTCCTGCACTCCCTTGGAGTGGTTCTGGAGACAGAGAAGGATTCTATCGATATTGTGGGGACTGTATTCGGACAATCATCGTGGCGGCTGGTAAAGATCGATGGCTATAGAATAGAGGTCAATCCAGGAGGATACCTGCTCATTTATAGGAATGTTGACAAGCCGGGCTTTTTGGCCCGGGTGGGATCGATTCTGGCCGAAACAGGCATCAACATCGGGAGCGTTTCGCTCGGTCGGAAGAAGGCGGGGGAGACTGCGATGACGATCATGAGTGTCGATGACCCTGTCCCGGATTCAGTTCTGGAGCGGCTTTCACAACTCGAAGGTGTCTCCGGGCTTCGTTTCGTGGACCTCAGGGACTAGGCCCGATTTTCACGTTTTTTTCCTCCTACCCTTGACAAAGAAGTCACCCCTCTGTATATTGCGCAGGAATAGCCCACACTCCAAAAACCACCCACACGTAAGGAGGTGACGCTGCCCGGGGGTCATTGATACTACATTTCTCAATCAACATTCCTGTTCGGGACTGAACCAAGGTCCCGCTTGTTTGCCTGAAGACTATCGCTAATGCAACTCCTCTCACAGAGGAGAGGTGAGCCTGGCCGGATGAAGGTGTCTCTTCTGTGTTTGCGTGCGTGCGGTTGACCTTCAGGGAAACAACATTCACCATCGGATTTAGTGTCACGGTGTTCCAGTGCGGGACACTTATGTAATATTCTCATAGAATCAACTCTGTCTGATACCAAAGGAGATCGACGAATGGTATTAAGGTCCCTTTTTTCTCACGCCTTGCCGGTAGCATTCGTCGCGGCGTTGCTTGTGGCAGGTTGTGTGGAGATCCCCTCCGAGGGGCACACGCCGCCTGACTATAAAGCTTCTGTTCGCGTCATGTATGTTGACCCTGCGATAACAGCTTCGGCAAGCATCAATGTCGCTGAAGGTCCAAGCTTCGGGAGTTTTTCCACCAGCATTTTCCCGTCAGGATCGTTCGGCACTGTTACCGGCTACACAACCGTTAATGCCGGGGGGAAGCAGCTGTTTCTTTCTCCGGGTGATGCGGATACCTCAGCACTCACCATTGCAGCTGACCAGAGAGGAACTTTGTTGGTTCTTCCGCGGAGCAGCACCGCCGACCCGAGATTTCTCCTCAATGGGGAAGGCCGCCTGTTTGAGCCGACCGGAATCGAAGGTTCAAGCCGGGTTCAGTTCATCAATGCCATCACCGGCGGAATGGCTGACACGACCAATATCGCGGTCGATGTCTACCGTACGTCGGACAGCACAACCGTCGTTACAAACCTTGCATTCGGTGCCGCCTCGGCAGATGTCCTTGTCGAGGAGGGAGTGTCGGAAGGGTTTTATCTGACACGGGCCGGGGCGACAGGTGCCCTCGGGACAGCCGTGACCATCACGGGTGCATCGAATACGGATTACACAATGGTCGGTTCCGGATCAGCCGATGCTGCAACATTGAGCTCATTCCGGAATGAATAAGAAGCCAGTGAAACGGCTTCTCAAAATGACGAAGGAGAAAAACATGCAAAAGAGATGGTTTGTACTCCTGATGGCATTCCTCGTTGTTCTCCCAATGACGCTGTTCGGAGGAACGACAGGGAAGATCAAGGGGCTGATCACCGACCAGAATTCCGGTGAGCCGCTGATCGGCGCGACCGTTGTTGTTGTCGGGACCAGTCTTGGTGCCGCGGCGAACATCAACGGAGAGTTCATAATCCTGAACGTTCCGGCCGGAGAATATGATCTTGAGGCCAAGTTCCTTGGTTATCAACCGTTGAGAGTCTCGGGTGTCAGGGTCAGTGCCGACCTGACGGTCGAACAGGATTTCGCCATAGGCCCTCTGACAGAGGGTGTCGCGATGGAAGAGATCGTGGTTGAAAGACAACGGGATCTTGTGCAGAAGAATGCAACAAATGCAGTGAGGATCCAGACAGGGGAGGATATCAAGAATCTCCCGATCCGAGGTGTGGCGGCGGCAGTCGCTCTCAGCCCGGGTGCAGTCGAGCAGAACGGGAAGCTGTATATCCGTGGCGGCCGTGAGAATGATGTCGGCTATTATCTCGAAGGAGCGACGACACGTAACGTGTTTGGAAGAACCAGAACGCTGGGTGCTTCCGCCGACGCATCATTCGGTGGAGATCGTGTTGAGAACCTGACCACCGTTATCCCTGAGGCCCTCGAAGAGTTCCAGGTGCAGGCCGGTGGTTATCAGGCCCAGTACGGCGGCGCCAATGCCGGTATCGTGCGGCAGACGCTTCGGAGTGGTGGTACTGACTACAAGGCCAGTTTCCTTGTTGAGACCGACCGGTACACCGGGATGAACGAGGAGTCGCTTGGCTCGTTTTCGTACGGCTACAGCAACTATGTGTTGACGCTGAGTGGCCCCATTACAAACAATATCAAGTTTTTCGTCGCTGGTGAGAACGCCTTCCAGAGAGACTGGCGTCAGGTGTTCTGGACCGGATTCCGGTTTGAAAACCTTCCTGACGGGAACTTCGATGCAACGATCGGTTCGCTCGGTTTCTCGGATACCGTTGATGTGCTCGAGGTAAAAGACGGCAACATCCCCGGAATGCACAACAACCGGTACACCACGAACGGTACAATCACCTTCGATTGGAACCCGGTCATTGTCAGGCTTGGCGGTGCGTTTACCTGGTCAGAAACTCAGGGGAACGCGAACGTGATTCCGGAGGTCTTCAATCTCGGACGCCTTCCGATAACGGAACGAAGCAACCTGCTGTTGAATGCGAAGCTGACTCACATCGTCAGCCCGACCATGCTCTATGAAGTCAACGTGAACTACTCCGATGATCGTGACAAACGATACGATCCGGTCCTTGGAGACAACTTCATGGCGTACGGCGATAGTATCGCCAATGCGGCAATTGGTTATTCTTACAGGAGTTATACTCAGGGGCCCGGCAACTCGAACTTCGGTGCCGGAAGCCCGACCGGGTATTCATTCTACGGGTTCCCGTTTGACCGTTACGGTGAACCACAGACACCGTATCAGAAGAGAAAAATTGAAAAGTTCGGCGGTAATATTGACTTCACCGCCCAGCTCGGAAATGTCCATGAGTTGAAAGCGGGTGGTTCGTTTGACAGTTACACCGTGCGCAATTACGGTATCAACAGAACCGGACCTGGCAGTCTTCTTGACTTCTACAGAAACAATCCGGACCTCGCGAGAACACCGGGAGACGATCTCGACTTTTCGGTCGGCGATGAGCTCGGTGCCAACAATTACGGGTACGATTTCTACGGTAACGAAATCGATGACGGCCCTGATGGCGCGAAGAATCCGATCTACTGGGCGATGTATGTACAGGACAAAATCGAGTATGACGACCTGATTATCAATGCGGGTTTGAGGCTCGATTATATCGATAATGATGATTTTACATTTGTCGATGATCCTACAACCCCGACAGTGGTCGAAGGCCCGGATAATCCCTCGATCGATCCTGTTACCAAGTTCTATCGGCCGACCGGTCAGGCTGCAAAGGATCCATTTGTTTCTGTTCAGCCCCGGCTCGGTTTCTCATTCCCGGTTTCCGACCGGACACGTTTCTATGTCCAGTACGGAAAGTTCAC
>JAOUDE010000007.1 GCA_029859455.1 Ignavibacteria bacterium
CGGTATTCCTCGCAACAGAGATCATCACAAGCTCCCGTCGGAGCCGCTCGATGATCATCGGCGAGACGTTCCCTCCACCGTTCCCCCGCACATCCACGATCAGTCCCTTCTTCCGCGTCTGCGGATAAAAGTGCTTCACGAACTCGTTCAACCCGTTCGGACCCATGTCAGGAATATGCAGGTACCCGATCTTCCCATCGGTCGCTCTTGAAACCTTCTCGATGTTCCCTTCCACCCACTTGTAGTAGTACAGCCCCTGTTCGTCTGCGATCGGGATAACGACTGTTTCCCGGCTTCCCTTCTCCTGAGGACTTCCGTTCACCCTCAGGGTCACCTGGTTGCCGACAGTGCCGACGAGAGACTCGTAGATATCGGACATTTCGCTCGTGAGCTTGCCGTCCACGGCGATGATGTACTCACCCTCACGGGCATCCACGCCGATCTCGGTCAGCGGAGAACGAAGACCGCTGTCCCAGTTCTGCCCCTGCAGGATCTCGGCAATCTTGTAGAAGCCGGTCTCAGCGTCACGTTCCAGCGCCGCGCCGAGCAGACCGGTCTGAATCCTCTCCGGCCGCGGGTAATCACCGTCGCCAACGTAGGAATGACCAAGATTCAGCTCGCCGATCATTTCGCCAATAATGTAGGTCAGATCGGCGCGATGGTTGACGAACGGCAACAGGGCGGAATAATTGTCGCGCATGGCGGCCCAGTCGACTCCATGCATATTGGGTGCGTAGACAAAATCACGCATTTGTCGCCAGCATTCCGCAAAGATCTGGTTCCATTCCGCCCGACGGTCCAGCTTCACCTTGAGCCCGCTGATATCAAGTTTGTCTTTCGCATCGATCTTGGAACCTGGCAGATCGATAATGTGGTACGATCCCGCTCCGCCGATCAGCATCTTCTTCCCGTCGGCCGAGACCTCGAAGCCGCCGTACTCGCCCAGCTCCGTTTCTTTCTGAGCATCCAGATCGTACATCATCAATTTGGTTTTCGGGTCCTTGCTCCCGCTCCGGTTATAATACAGCTTCGATCCGACGGAGACCAGGTTGCTGTACCCTGCAGGGTCGACCGGTATGACGGTGATCCTGTCCTGAATCCCCTCAAGATCAACCTGGACCGTCACCTCCTTCTTGCCCCCCTCTTCCTTTTTCTCCTCCTCTGCCTTCTCACTCTTGACCGCCACCTCATCGCTCTTCGGTTTGAACGGTGAATCTGTTCCCTTTGCGAGGGTCAGCAGGTAGATTTTTCCCATGTCTGCATAGGAGTGGTTCCATTCGGTCTGACTGTAGGTAGGACTGAACGTACGGTCAGAGATGAAGAAGAGATATTTGCCATCCGCACTGAACCTGGATCCGTATGAGTCAAACCAGCCGTCAGTCACAGCAGTGCTTTTCTTCCGGTCAACCGAGTACAGATACGTGGTTGCCATCTGTTCTTCCTCGAACTGAGAATAGGTGATCCACTTGCTGTCGGGCGACCATGCATAATCGGAGATTTCCCATGCCGTGGCCTGCGCTACCTGAGTGACAGACTTCGAATCGATATCGACATACTGGAGGCGGAGTTTCTTGTCGGACCATAGCAGTTTCCTGCTGTCAGGCGACCAGATCGGCTGATACTTGTAGGTGTCAGCACCCTCTGTCAGTTGAACCGCCTCCCCCTTTCCATCCTGGGCGACCAGGTACAGCTCATCTTCACCTGTTGCATCCGACACGTACGAAATCCATTTCCCGTCAGGCGACCATTTCGAATTACGCTCATGGACTCCGGGGCTTTCAGTCAGATTCCTCGTCGCCCCGTGCTTCGCGGGAACGGTAAAAATATCACCGCGCGCACCGAATAAGGCACGGTTGCCGTCCGGCGCGATCTCGAAATTGGCGACACTCTTGCTGACATCGATAATTCCATCTCGTCCGGAGACAAGATCTTCATGAAGAGCGACGGTCACTTTGCTGACCTGCTCCGTGGCGAGATCCAGCGTGTAGAGATATCCGCCATTCTCGAACACAATCGCTTTGTCTCCGACCGATGGAAACTTTACATCGAACTCTGTAAAATTCGTTACTTTCCTTGTCTGATTCGTTGTAAGATCGACGACGAAGATATTCATTCTTTGATCGCGGTCGGAAAGGAAATAGACCCTTTCTCCTGCCCACATCGGAATGATGTCCTGAGCTGGATTGTCGGTCAGTTTTGTCAGCCCCTTTGTTTCAAAGTCGTATACCCAGACCTCATCCGCCTGTCCACCCCGGTACCGCTTCCAGGTCCGGAACTCACGGAACACCCGGTTGTATGCCATCTTCTTCCCGTCATCTGAGAACGAGCAGAATCCTCCGCGGGGAAGAGGAAGCTGGCTGGAGAGCCCACCCTCCGCTGAGACCTCGTAGAGCTGTCCGATAAAATCGTTCGGCTCATGCATGCGCGAGCGGTAGACGATGGTGGCGTTGTCGCGCCAGTCCATAACGATATTGTTCGGGCCCATCCGGTCCGACACATCGTCGCGGCCGAGCGTAGCTGTGTAGGTAACTCTTGTCGGAACACCGCCGGTCGACGGCATGACGTAGACTTCGGTATTTCCGTCGTACTGTCCGGTGAACGCGATCCGGCTTCCGTCCGGCGAGAACCTTGCAAACAGCTCGTTGCCATCGTCGCTGGTGAGCTTCCGTGCCGTTCCGCCCGTGACGGCGACGGCGTAGAGATCACCGGCGTACGAAAAAACAATCTGGTTCCCATGAATCGTGGGAAAACGGAGAATGCGTGCATCGTCGAACGCATGCGACAATGGTGTCAGAAAGAGAAAACAGAAGAGGAAAAAACTGATGCAGAAAGCCATGGGAGCCCTTTCAGGAATCATGTCAGAATGGGGGTTGTCAAACGGATGTCCAAGATGCTGCGATGGGAGAACTAACGTATGGAAAATGCGCTCAATGTTCAAGACCGGAGCACGGTGAGGGGCAGCCCGTTAGAAAGCGTTAAGATCGGAAGCCGTGCATTGCTTTTGGGAATCCGCGTTGCTACCATACGTTGATTCCTGCATGGAAGATTTCATTTACTTACCGATTGGATGAGGAAACGACTGGAGACACACAGGATACTTCTCATTGAGGACGAGAAGAAGCTCTCCGCCGTTGTTGCCCGGCATTTGACCGGGGAGGGGTTCGCCGTTGAGTCATCCCCGGACGGGGAGGGCCTGATGAAACGACTTGCAGGAAGCTCCTTCTCGCTGATCATCCTAGATCTCAATCTCCCCCGGAAGAGCGGGTTTCAGCTTCTCCTCGAGCTTCGCGCCGAGTATGCCACCCTTCCGGTCCTCATCCTTTCAGCACGTGACGGCGTACCGGACAAAGTGCGCGGCCTCCTTCTGGGAGCAGACGACTACCTCACCAAACCTTTTGACCTGAGCGAACTATCGGCCAGGATGCAGGCGATCCTCCGGAGGGCGCATCCGGCACCACAAACAACCCTCTCCGCCGGTGATCTCACAATGGATCTTCTCAATCAGAAAGTACGGCGGGGATCAGCGGATGTTACCCTGAGCCGGAAGGAGTACGCGCTGCTGGAGTTCTTCCTGAGAAACAAGAATCAGATCCTGACCAGAAAAAGAATCGCTGAACAGGTTTGGGGCTACACGTTCGACACGGGAACGAATATTGTCGACGTTTACGTGAGCTACCTACGGAAGGCGATCGATGATGGTGCATCCCAGAAACTGATCCAGACGGTTTTCGGGCAGGGATATATGCTCGCGGATGATGGTGACAGGAAGTGACATCGTTTCGTCTGAAAATCGTTCTCTGGTACACCGCCGTGGCAATGCTCACCCTGATCATATTCCGGTTTGCGACTGTTCAGGTTATCCGGGAATCACTGTATGCGGAACTCGACGAGTCGCTCAACGGGGAACTCGTCTGGATCAGAGCAATGCTAGCAGCAAACAAAGCCCGGGATCTTCCCGACAAAGAGATCAGGGAAGAGATCCTGACCAGGAGCAGGGTCAGTCCACGCAAGGAATTCATCGAAATCTATGACCGGGAAGGGGAGGAATATTTTCGCTCTCCCAATCTCGCGGAAAGCGATACCCTCCGACTCCTCGTGTCGGTTGTCGATGCTGACTCGGTCCTGATCCAGCAATTCAGGGACCATCAACTGAGAATGATCGCCTGGAGGGCTTCTGATTTTGAAATCTATATCGGATATCCGCTGACCGATGTCAACGTCGCGGTCGACGAGATCACCTCTTCGCTTCTCTTCCTGATTCCACTTTCAATCGTCCTGTTCGTAATCGGGGGAATGTTTCTTGGCACACGGTTTGTAAAACCGATCAAGGAACTGCGGGTCTATGCCGAGAAGCTCGTGGACCAGCCACTCGATCGTGATCTCCCGGAAGTTTCCTCAGGAGCAAAAGACGAAGTCGGTCTCCTCGTGGACCAGATCAACACGATGGTCTACCGGCTCCGTTCCAGTATGCGTCAGGTCCTCAGTTTTTCAACCCTGGCCTCACACGAGCTACGCACGCCTCTTGCCATCATCAGGAACGAGCTGGAGGAAGTTCTGAGAGACGGGACTTCGCCGGAGATCATCAAAGAGGCCCTTGCCTCGACGTACGACGAGGTTCTCCGGTTAAACCGTGTGGTGGATGACCTCCTCAATCTCGCGACGATGCGGGCGGGAACATTCCGCCTTGAGAAGAAGACCGTCCCGATCCATTCCTTACTCCACGATTTTGCAGAGGATGCAGACCTGCTCTGTCAGTCAAAGGGGATTACGCTCGAGACCTCGTTCCAATCCCCTGTCGACACCGATGTTGATACACAGCGTTTCAGGACTGTTCTTTTCAACCTCCTCGATAACGCGGTCAAATACACACCATCCGGCGGTGAAATTCGGATCCGCAGCCTCGTTCACCAGCAATGGATGCTCCTGGAGTTTTCCGACACGGGACCCGGAGTAAAGGAATCCGAACTCACTCACATTTTTGATCCCTTCCGGCGTGCAGAAAGTGAGGGCAAGGACCCCGGCGGGGTTGGGCTTGGCCTCGCGCTCGCCCGATACATCGTGGAAGCCCATGGTGGATCAATCCGTGCAGAGAAGACTCCGTCCGGAACTGCATTCCTCATTACGCTCCCCATTTCACGCAATACGCCTGAAACCGCTTAGAAACTTCTAACATCCCTGAATCCTTTCTAACTGGGAAGGACCGGTGATCCACCGTATCTTGGTGATGGTAATCCATTACCAGGAGCTTATCGATGTTCGCATCCCCCGGAAGACTGTCGTTCATGACTTCAACAATGAACCGAATTCGTACAATGCATACGCTCATAAAGATGACCGTCGCTGTCCTTCTGATGAGCCTGGTCGCCCTCCTCGATTATCTGTCAGGGAGTGAACTCAGCTTTTCCATCTTCTATATTTTTCCGGTTCTGGCCACTTCGTGGTTTGTCGGTCACAGAGCTGCGCTGACGATGGCAGTCCTCAGCAGCGCCGTGTGGCTTGCCGTTGACACAGCGGCCGGCGCTACGTATTCACACTATCTGATCCCAATTTGGAACGCACTGGTAAGACTCATCTTCTTTGTGGTGGTTGGTGTTGTGGTTCCGCACCTCAGGCTTGAAATCCAGCATTCTCATCTCGCACTGAAACGTCTGACCGAGCTGCTTCCGATGTGTGCGTGGTGCCGCAACATTCGTGATGCTGAAGGCGCATGGTCGAGTCTGGAAGAGTACATCGAAACGCACACCGGCTCGGAAGTCACCCATGGCATCTGTCCCAGATGTATCGACAAGCATTTCCCCCGTCAACGTGGGGCTGCGGGAGCCGGTGATCTGAACCCGCACACACAGCCTTCGGTTAGCCCTCTGACGACTATCACTTAATGGGAGATACTTCCTTGATGAAGCGATTTGGTTTTGCGGTCAGCCTTGTAACGATGACTCTGATCCTGCAGGCGACTCCCGTCCGGGCCCAACTGGCATGGGATCAACAGGAGAGCGGGGTCAGGGCGGCCCTGCGGGACGTGTCGATGTCAGCCGGCGATATCGGCGTCATTGTCGGCAATAACCGGACAATTCTCAGAACCTCCGATGGTGGGACCTCGTGGGGATCCATTCAAAGCGGCACGACATCCAACCGGCTGGGGTGTCCTTGACGGCATCGGGACTCGGCCTTGTGGCTTCACGCTTCACCGGTCGGCGTTTGTAACGGTAAGAATTTTTGATTCGTCGGGGAGGTCTGCAGGGATTCTGGCGGAAAAGGAGTTCGAACCCGGACACCATGCTCTGACATGGAATGCTGCCGGGATGGCGAGCGGGACTTACTTTTATCAGATCGAATCGGAGGGAGACGTCGCAGTGAAGCGCGCTGTGCTCTTGAGGTAGTACAGCGGCCCGGAGGGGGCACCCATAAGTCGGCCAAGACCATCCCCATGTCGACGACCCCTCCGGGCTATGCGGCGGCGTTCAGCTTCCCGCCGCAATCAGCTCGTCGTTATACCTACCAGCGGGCCTTGTGATAGTCAACTCCGCGCAGCCCCTCCCGGTCCGCGCCGCGGAGGACGCGGATCAACTGATCGATCGATTCGGGATTACTCGTTGGACCAAACCACGCAGGGATATAGCCGCGTCGTTCGTAGAACAACGGAAGCGCTGTGGATGCATAGACGACTTCGTCACCAACGCTTATTCCAACTCCGAACTCGCTCGCCTCGATTCTGTTCCGAAGAACCTCCTCCGGCTCAGTCGCAAGCTGAGCCATCGAAGGAGTGCTCCAGAGAAACAGAAAACCCGAAACCAGTAATTTTGCGAAATCGCCGGGTCCGGGCTTCCTCACGTCATGTGTTGTCATAGTCAAGAACAGTCGCGCCCCTTATCCCTTCAACAATCCGACCAGATTGGTCACAACAGCCTTTGCATCGCCGAAGACCATCATGGTCTTCTTGTCATAGAACAACTCGTTTCCTTCTCCCGCGAACCCAGCACTCATGCTTCTCTTCACAACCATGATCGTCCTGGCATAATCCACGTTCAGAATCGGCATGCCATACAGCGGGCTCTCTTTCTTCGTCCGGGCGGCGGGATTCACAACATCGTTTGCACCGATGATCAGGGCAACGTCGGTATTCTGAAAGTCGTCGTTGATCTGGTCCATTTCGACCAGCAGGTCATACGGAACATTCGCTTCCGCGAGGAGGACGTTCATATGACCCGGCATCCTCCCCGCCACCGGGTGGATGGCGTACCGGACATTCGCGCCGCGCTCGGTCAGGATCCTCGCAAGCTCCTGCAATACATGTTGCGCCTGTGCAACCGCCAGGCCATAGCCCGGGACGATGATGACGGACTGTGCACTCTCCAGGATAAAGGCGGCGTCTTCAGGAGTATACCGAACGACCCTCCGTTCTTCCTTGACCTGGTCCTCTTTCTTGTAATCGGCACCGACTCCCGCGAACAGCACATTCGCCAGCGACCGGTTCATCGCTTTGCACATGATATTCGTCAGAATCAGTCCGGATGTACCGACGAGCGTGCCGGCAATGATCAGAACGTTGTTGGAGAGGACAAAACCTGTCATTGCGCCTGCAAGGCCCGAATATGAGTTCATCAGAGAGATCACGACCGGCATGTCCGCTCCACCGATCGGAATGACGCTGGTGACCCCCAGAACAACAGAGAGAGCAACGATGATGATCGGGAAATACCAGAGCCCGGGGTCGGCAATAAAGAAACCGCCCAGTACCAGAATACCGAGCAGGATGAGCGCGTTGATTTGTTTCTGCATCGGATAAAGAATCGGGGCACTGCGCATCATGCCGTGAAGCTTTGCCGATGCAATCAGACTGCCCAGCAGCGTGAGGGAACCGATCAGAAGACTCAGCACAAGGGTGACCATGACATCAAGGCTTGCAAGAGACACGCCCTCACCCAGGCGAACATACTCGGAGTAGGCGACAAGAGCTGAGGCTCCGCCCCCGAATCCGTTCAGGAGTCCCACCATCTGCGGCATCGAGGTCATCTCGACTTTCTTCGCCATCACCACGCCGATCAGGCCGCCGAAGAGCAGGCCGGCCAGTATGTACGTGAAATCCAGGATTCGCTGGTCAGCAAGAGTGACGACCACAGCAAGGAGCATCCCCATTGCACCGAACATATTTCCCCGTTGCGCGGTCTTTGGAGAGCTCAAAAGTTTCAGGCCGAGGATAAATAACACCGCCGCCAGGAGATAAAGAAGATAGGTCAGAATGATCATAGGTCAGTTCTTGTCAGGAGAATAATAGTGATCCGGTCGGCCTGGTCAGGATGCGTTTAGCTCCTTCTTCCCTTTCGTGTCCTTTTTGAACATGCCGAGCATCCTGTCAGTCACGAGAAAGCCGCCGACAACGTTCACAGTCGCCATCACCACGGCAATCGTTCCAAGGATAACACTCAGCCCGCCGTGACCCTCACCAGCCGCAATGAGAGAGCCGACAAGCGTGATGCCGGAAATGGCATTCGATCCGGACATGAGAGGTGTGTGCAGGAGAGGAGGCACTTTGCTGATGACCTCAATGCCGACAAAGGTGGCAAGAACGAATATGTAAATCGAAACCAGCAGTGTTTCCGACATTCTGCGTCTCTCCCAGTCAGTTACTGTAATGAATTCCGAACCGCTTCATGCACCACACGACCATCCCTCGTGATGCACGCTCCCTTCGTTACCTCGTCCTCATAGTCCGGTGTTGCATCCGCTTTCGGATAAAGATGTTTGAATAAGTTGAGCAGGTTCTTGGCATAGAGCATGCTCGCATCGGTTGGAATCGTGGCCGGAAGATTGACGGCACCGACAACCGTAACGCCATCCTTCTCCACAACCTTCCCGGCCTCCGTCAGTTCACAGTTTCCACCCTGCTCCGCGGCAAGATCGACGATCACGGCACCGCGCGGCATCTGAGCAATCATCTCTCCCGTGAAGACCACAGGGGCCTTCTTTCCGAATACCTGGGCCGTCGTGATCAGGACATGGGTCTTGGACAAATGCTCTCCGAGGACCTCGCGCTGCTTCCTGATGAATTCAGCCGATTGCTCCTTCGCATACCCGCCGGCAGCTTCCGCCGCCTCCTCGAACGGGACTTCGATGAAGCCCGCCCCGAGGCTCTTCACCTGTTCCTTGACCGCCGCCCGGACATCATATGCCTCCACCCGGGCGCCAAGGCGCTTCGCCGTCGCAATCGCCTGTAAACCCGCCACCCCCGCGCCAAGGACCATGACATTTGCAGGAGGTACCGTCCCGGCGGCGGTCATCAGTAGCGGGAACATCTTGCCAAGGTGCTCCGTTGCAATCAGAACCGCCTTGTATCCGGCCACCGTTGCCATGGAGCTCAGGGCATCCATACTCTGTGCACGGGTAATCCTCGGCACATACTCCATCGAGAACGAGGTGATCTTCCTCCGGAGGAATGAATCAACCACCTTCTTCTCTGTCAGAGGTGGAAAAAAGCCGATGTACATCCCCTTCTCCCGGATCAGATCAGCCTCCAGTTTCCCCCCCACCATTTCTCTCGGTGGCTGAACCTTGAAGATGACTTCCGCTTTCGCATAGATCCCGGCAGAGCCGTCAACAATCGTCGCTCCTGCTTTCGTATAGGCTTCATCGGAGAATGATGCGCCCTCCCCTGCCCCTTTTTCCACCAGTACTGTGTGCTTGTCACGGACCAGCATCGCGAGATGGCCCGGCACCATTGCAACCCTGGTCTCTCCGGGAGCAGTTTCTTTAGGGATACCGATTACCGACATTCAGATTTCCTTTGGATTGGCCGAAAAACGTCACAATAGTACGCAAATTGGCAGTGGCGAACAAACCATAAAGTGCAAACCTGATTGCACTCTTTGTGCCACGTTTCTTACCGGCTGACCCGACTCGTTTTCGTCGGTTCGTTCACTGAGATTCCTGTAGTTGGAAAGAGAGTTCCCATGTCTGAAGACCACATGTGCCAACTCTTCCCTCCGCCTGCGCCGGTACAACGGGCTTCCGCCTGCATATGACGGAACTTCTCTTCTACTACTCCTCCCTCACCACCTCCCACTCGAACCCGTTGTTATGGTACTGACTCTCTTCGTATCGTGGAAGCTCTCCTTCACGGTATGGCGGTTCAATCCAGAACCTGACCCGGGCGCCCGCTTTGACTTCATCATAAGACCATACATCGAACCAGAGCCCTTCACCCGGAAGAATGATTCCACGCATCCGGTTGACCACCGAGCGGCCACTCAACTGACCTGATTCATCCACCGGCTCCAGTTGCTCCCATGACACAGTGAACGCTTCCGTGAACACGGCATCGCCATCGTTGTAGACGAGAAGCATGAACCTGTATGTCGTTCTCTCCTTCGGATCGCTTCCTCTGATCGGAGTCCCCGGCTCCGGCGGAGGAAGCTGTACGGTCACAACCTGGTAAGCGGCATCTGCAATCACAAGGTCAGGCAGAGGAGTCTGAGCAACACCGGGGGATAATGCGGCGAGGGTGACTAGTCCGAGGGCTGCGTAGAGCACTGATGTCGTTGCCATAGTCGACCACCATCATGAAACCCAAAACACTTGATTCCCGGATAGGGAAACGCAAAGCTCGCAAAGGCATTCGCAGAGGGCGCACAGAAGAACAGACCTCAGCTTTCTCTATTCCTTTCTTCTTTGCGTTCTTCGCGCAGGACTCCGCGGTCTTTGCGGTTCAACACCAATGCCGCCATAGCTTGCACGAAGCATTTCTCAAAACAAATTCGCCACTGCCACCGTGAAATGAAACAGGTACGGCTTAGTGAGGCGCCAGGTGAAGTCGGTTCTCACCAGCTCGAAGATCCTGCTGATCCCGAACCCCAACTCGCCGTACAGACCGTCGGTCGTCACCAGTGGCACCATGCTGTTCGTATCCCAGCTCCGGGCAATTCCCCCATGGAGAATGAACTCAATGTTGTTCCGGTAGAGAAACGGAATATCCAGGGCCAGAAACGGGAGGCTCCGGAAGTTATGCTCGATATTCAACGCCACATATTCGCTCCCGTAGAACTCCTTTACCCGCATCCCCCGCATGACTCCGAACGGCCCGACCCCGCTCGATGCTGATTCAAGAGCAAAGGCCCTCTGACGCGGAAGGTCTCCGGAGCCGGCCCCAGCCGCAAGCCGGATACGGAACCCGGGCGATGAAAGGAATCGGCCACCAAATGTTTCGATGCCAACCGTGCCGATCACCTCAGAGCGAAGAAAGCTGAACTGGTTCCCCGCAAACCCCGAAGGGGAGGCCTCCACAACGAACTCAACTGTGTTCGCGGAAACAATATCCAGCGGGACCGGCTCCCGACCAAGCCTCAGAGCAAGCTGAAAACTCCGGAACTTTCCCTCATGAATCACTGGATTCGTCCGGAATTCCTGAAACCCCCGGATGAATCCGTAGTCCGTGTTTGCCACTGCTGATTGATGGTCCTCCTGCCGGTACGTCAGGCGGGTCCTGAATTCCCTCGTCGGCTCGAAATCAACAAACAAACTCCAGCCATTCGAGTAATAGTAATCCCTGTAGTCGTTTCTGGCAACCAGTGAAGTCAGCGAATTGAACAGATCTCCGTAGTATCCCTGTTCCGGAATCACCTTCAGCACCCGCGCATAGTCGAACCCTGTTTCCCAACGCCCCTCATCATCCGGAGCAAACGTCAATCCTCCATAATACTTCGTTTTCTTGTCACTGAACCCGTACGCTGCGCCACCTCGCAGATCAAACCGTGAAAAGAGAGAATCGAATGCGACCTTTCCACCAAGATGAACTCCCTCCACTCTATTGTATTGCAGGTCGATCAGATTCAACAGCGAGAACCCTCCCTCCCCATCTCCGCCCAGGGTCATCCCGATTCCACCCGGCTTGAATTGTACATCAAGTGTCTGCGTGCTGTCCAGTGTCTCGTAGGCGGTCTTTTCTTCCAGAGTGAGCGGAAGAACATCCGACCCCTGCCAGTCGGAGGAGTCCTGAGCCATAGCGGTCGAGTCCGTCACAAGCCTCGGACGTGAGAAGAGACTGTCCGGCAAAGGGATGTTGATATGGTAGTTGGTGATGATTGAGGTCTGCCCGAATCCGATCGGCGGAATCTCAAAGCCGGGCACTCCTACGGTGAACCGGGCATCGATCGTGATGTCCGCCGGGAGCCAGAATGTCTCTTCGAACTGTGAAAACTGCTGGCGGTACCGGAGATACTTCTCCTTGATGAATGGGATCAGGAAGGCCTCGTTCGGTTCGACATCAACGCCCACGAGAGCATAGGAACCCCCGGAGATACTGATCGTCCCTCTGAACCGCGGCAGTGCCTCCGAAGCCGGGATCAGTTCGATTTCATACAGATCCTCGACGCCGGAGGTTCTGGTCTGAAGAAGTCTGTAACGATAGTGGTCGAATGCGTCATCTGCGATCGGTCCTACAAACGTGTGGCCGACGAAGCTGATCTCGTCTTCCTGAAAATTCAGGATGCGACCCACTGAAGCGAAATTAAACTGGGATTCGATATTCTCGGTCTGACGCTTCCTGCTCGTCACTTCCCGCAACGTATCCCCCTGCCGCCAGTAGCCGGAGGTAAATGCCTCCGTGATCGATGCGATGGTGGTGTCCCGGCGGAGGACCTGACGCGTGAATGCCGAGAACTGATACGAATGCAGACGATCGATCCATCGCCTTTTGTTTGCAATTGCGCGCCTGATAATGTCGTATGCGGGATCCTCGCCGGAGATTGTGATCTCGGGCAGGACAATGGCTGATTCCTCCAGGGTGAAATCGATCGTCCGGTCCGCCGTCAGATCTGCATACACCGAATCGCGGCTGAAACCGAGGGAGCCCGCCACAAGAAGGTACCGACCTGTTTCGAGTTGAATCCTGTACTTCCCTTCGCTGTTGCAGACCGTCCCACTCGATCCGTCACCGACCCGTATGATGGCAGAGGGGATCGGTTGCCTGCTCCGCTGATCGAGCACAACCCCCTCAACCACGACGAACCTTTCCTGAGAGTAGGCCGGACGGGCAAGAAGAAGGGCGGTCAGGAGCAGAAGGAGCATCAGGGCAGACAATCAGGGAATGAGACTCTCATTTGCCTCAATGTAAAAAGATTGGGAAACAGATAAAGGGGAGGTTCTCCACCCACCACCGGTCTTACTCCACCCGCCGTCCGGCCTCTGTCCTTTACTTTCCAGACCTTTTTTCCTTCATTACTTTATAATGACAGGGTGTTTCCACCAGCCCTCTCCTGGTCGAAGCTCCACGCGCTTCCCCCCATGCTACAGGTTCTTTCCCGACTGCAATGATTCTGACAGACAACAAGATCCTTCATGAAATGGAACAGGGAAGTATTGTTATCCGCCCTTTCGACCGGAAGTTCCTCGGATCGAATTCATATGACGTCCACCTCGGAAAGCATCTTGCGGTGTACCGTACCGACATTCTGGATGCAAAGGTTGCCAATGAGGTTGATTACTTCGACATCCCGGAAAGCGGCCTGATCCTCCTCCCCCACCGGCTGTACCTCGGCGTAACGGAAGAGTACACGGAAACGCATGCGCACGTTCCGTTTCTCGAAGGGAAAAGCAGTGTGGGCCGCCTTGGCATCGATATCCACGCGACCGCGGGAAAAGGTGATGTGGGTTTTTGCAATACCTGGACCCTTGAGATCTCCGTCAAACAGCCTGTCCGCATCTACCCCGGCATGCCGATCGGCCAGCTGATCTATTTCGAGATCTCCGGTGAGGTAGCGGTTCCGTACCATGCAAAGGATTCGGCCAAATACAACACCAGAACCGAGAAGCCGGTAGGCTCGATGATGTGGAAGAATTTTGTAAAATGAACCCTCGCCCGGGGATACGCCAGCGCCCCGGAAGAAGAAAGGCAGCAATGAAGAAACGGTTCGGCTTGTTTATCCTACTTACCAGCCTGCTTTCAGGAGCCCCGGAATCTCCTGCACAGTCGAAACGCCCTCTTGAATTATCTGATATGTTCAATATCCGCAGGGTCTCTCAACCCTCGGTCTCTCCTGATGGGTCACAGATTGTCTACACCGTCACCATTCCCTCGCTCGGGAGCAACAAGAACGCTTCAGACCTCTGGGTGATTTCGGCCGACGGCACAAACCGTCGTCAGCTGACCACGGACCCCGCCAATGACCGGAATGCAGCATGGTCGCCGGACGGCAGGTTGCTGGCGTTCGAATCGACACGGACGGGGATCAGCCAGATCTGGCTGATCGGACCTGACGGGGGCGAGCCGATACAGCTGACATCGATCGCCACCGGCGCGTCGGAACCGGTCTGGTCGCCTGACGGGAACAGCATCGCATTCGTCTCGGAAGTGTTTCCGGAATATTCCCGGTTGCCGTTCCGTGAAAGCAACGCTAGGAACGCCGAAAGACTCGATAGTCTTGAAAACGGCATTGTGAAGGCAAAGGTGATCACCGGATTGCTGTACCGGCACTGGGACAGCTGGGTCGACGGGAAGCGGAAGCATATTTTCGTCCAGCCGATCGATGGAGGGGATCCGAGAGATGTCACGCCGGGGAACCGGGATGCTGTGCCGACCTCCTCCACATTCTCCTCCGGAATCGACTTCGCCTTCTCTCCCGACGGGACGGAGATTGCGTACACAGCCACTCCGGCCAACACACAGGAGGAGGCCTGGAGTACGAACCACGATATTTACACAGTACCGGTCACGGGAGGAACACCGAAGCAGCTGACACAGAACCGCGCGGCCGACGGCTTCCCGCGCTACTCTCCGGACGGCAGGTTTCTTGCGTACAGGGCACAATCGGTCCCCGGGTTCGAAGCGGATCGCTGGCAGTTGATGATTTATGACCGTGAGACAGGAACCCTTCGGAGCCTCACTGCCAGCCTCGATGCTTCAGTTGATTCTCCTGTCTGGGATCCCACCGGGACACGGTTGTATTTTGAAGCCCAGCACGAGGGGGAACTCCCGCTTTATGCGGTGGGGCTCGACGGATCGATCGAAATGCTGATCCAGAAAGGCGCGTCGGGCAGCGTCAGCCTTCCCGGGAACGGCTCGATGCTCGTCTTCGAGCACCGCAGCGCCGTTCGCCCATCCGAGGTATTTGCGATCGGGCCGAGCCTCGGGATCCCGCGTCAGATCACAGCCGAGAACGATGAGCTGTTTTCCGCGATCGACATCCCGCCGCCTGAGGGTGTCTGGTTCGATGGCGCCGGCGGCCAACCGATCCAGGCCTGGGTGTTCAAGCCTGCCGGCATGGCGGAGGGAAAACGTTATCCGTTCGTATACATGGTTCATGGCGGACCTCAGGGAGCGTGGCTGAATTCCTGGTCATACCGATGGAACCCGGCTCTCTGGGCGGCGCAGGGATACGTTGTCATGGCCCCGAACCCCCGCGGCAGTACCGGGTTTGGCCAGGATTTCACCAACGAGATCAGCGGCGACTGGGGCGGAAAGGTCTTTGAAGATCTGATGAAGGGCCTCGATTATGCCGAGACACTCCCGTATGTCGACCCCGACAACAAGGCCGCCGCGGGGGCATCGTATGGCGGCTATATGATGAACTGGTTCCAGGGCCATGCCGGTGATCGATTCAGGACCCTGGTTACTCATTGCGGCGTGTACAACTTTTACAGTATGTACGGAACCACGGAAGAGTTGTGGTTCGATGAATGGGATCACGGCGGCACCCCCTGGGATGCCCCCGAGGGTTATGAACGGTTTTCCCCACACAAATACGCGAAGAATTTCAACACGCCGAACCTTGTCATCCATAACGAGCTCGACTACCGGGTTCCGTTCAGTGAGGGGATGCAGCTGTTCACTACCCTCCAACGAAAGGGGATCCCATCGAAGTTGCTCTACTTTCCGGATGAAGGGCACTGGGTGAACAAACCCGCCAATAGTAAACTGTGGCACACCACCGTTTTCGAATGGCTCGGCTCGTATCTTTCAAAGGGAGACATCATTCCGTAAACGCTGTACACTTAAGGAACCAGGACGCCGGGGTCAGGAAGTCGAACCGGCGAAATGCAGGAGAGAACTGAATGACACCAACAAAAAACGCAACACTTCTTAAATGGGTGAAGGAAACCGAAAAGCTCTGTCAGCCGGCCTCCGTGTACTGGTGTGACGGCTCGGAAGAAGAGTACGACCGTCTTTGCGGCGAGCTTGTTACATCCGGGACGTTTCGAAAGCTTAACGAACAGAAGAGGCCCAACAGCTACCTCGCGCTGTCCGACCCCAGCGATGTCGCGCGTGTGGAGGACAGGACGTTTATCTGCAGTGCCCGCAGGCAGGATGCCGGGCCGACGAACAACTGGATGCCGCCGGCAGAGATGAAACAGAAGTTGACGAAGCTGTTCAAAGGGTGCATGAAGGGAAGGACCATGTATGTTATTCCGTTCAGCATGGGTCCGCTCGGCTCTCCCATCTCTCATATCGGCGTGGAGATTACGGACTCGCCGTACGTCGTCGTCAACATGAAGATCATGACCAGAATGGGGAAGAAGGTCCTCGATCTCCTCGGCGACGGAAATTTCATCCCGTGCCTCCATTCGGTCGGGATGCCGCTTGACCCCGGCGTCAAGGATGTGCCATGGCCGTGCAACAAGGATCAGAAATACATCGTTCACTTCCCTGAAGAACGTTCCATCTGGTCGTTCGGGAGCGGGTACGGCGGAAACGCATTGCTTGGAAAGAAATGTTTTGCCCTTCGCATCGCATCTGTCATGGCGCGGGACGAGGGATGGCTGGCCGAACACATGCTGATACTCGGCGTTGAGGATCCGGCTGGAGAGAAGACGTATATCGCCGCGGCATTTCCGAGTGCGTGCGGGAAAACAAATTTCGCGATGCTGATTCCGCCAAAAGCCCTGGCCGGATACAAGGTGACCACCGTTGGTGATGATATCGCCTGGATCAAGGAAGGACCGCACGGCCGTTTGTATGCGATCAACCCTGAGGCGGGATACTTCGGGGTCGCCCCGGGTACGTCGGAACACTCCAATCCGAATGCGATGGCGAGCATCCGCGCGAATACGATCTTCACGAACGTGGCGCTGACCCCGGATGGCGACGTCTGGTGGGAAGGTATGACGAAGGAGCCGCCGGCGAAGCTGACCGACTGGAAGGGGAAGGAATGGACGCCGGCATCCCGAACTCCGGCTGCTCACCCGAACGCGCGGTTCACAGCACCGGCACATCAAAACCCGGTGATCGATCCAAAATGGGAAGATCCCGCGGGAGTCCCGATCAGCGCGTTTGTGTTCGGGGGGCGCCGCAGCACCGTAGTACCGCTCGTGTACCAGGCCGCAAACTGGAACTTCGGTGTGTATCTCGCTGCCACGATGGGATCCGAAACCACGGCCGCTGCGACCGGAGCCGTGGGAACCGTGCGCCGCGATCCAATGGCGATGCTGCCGTTTGCGGGCTACCATATGGCCGACTACTTCAACCACTGGCTGCAGTTTGGCAGAGGCCTCCACGATCCGCCCCGTATCTTCGGAGTCAACTGGTTCAGAAAGGATGAAAAGGGAAAATTCCTCTGGCCGGGATTCGGAGAGAACATGCGCGTTCTCGACTGGATTGTCCGGCGTGTTCACGGAAAGGCGTATGCGATCGAGAGTCCCCTCGGATGGATGCCGCGGCATGCCGCGATCAACTGGGACGGGCTCGAAGAGTTCACCGAAGAGGATTTTCACAAGTTGATGGAGGTCGACAGCGAATCCTGGAAGGAAGAGATTCTGTCTCACGAAACGCTGTTCTCCAAAATGCGCGATAGGCTCCCCCGGGAGTTCACATTCATGCGCGAGCTGATCCTGTCAGCTCTCTGGCGATCCCCGGAAAAGTGGGACATCACGGACGACTAGCGGACGAGTCGCACATCGCGACCGCAGGCTCGTCAACTCTTGTTCTCCTCCGCGACGACATCACGCTACAGAACACCGATGCGATCGTCAACGCAGCGAACTCCGGCCTTCTCGGAGGAGGGGGCGTTGATGGTGCCATCCACCGCGCCGGCGGACCGGAGATTCTCCGCCAGTGCAGGGAGATACGAGCAGGAAGTGGAAGATGCCCTCCCGGTGCGGCGGTCATCACGGGCGGAGGTAATCTGCCGGCACGGTTTGTCATTCACGCCGTCGGACCGGTGTGGCACGGCGGCTCGGCGAATGAGCGGGAGATCCTCAGGAAGACGTACGATGCCTGCCTTACCCTGGCTCTCAGCAACGACATCCGGTCTCTCTCGTTTCCATCGATCAGCACAGGAGCGTACCGCTTCCCCGCTGAGGAGGCCGCCCGGATTGCCTTCGTCACTGTGAGGCAGCGGATCGAACCATTATCAGAGCCGATGGAGATCAGGTTCATCGTGTTCAGCGAATATGATGAACAGATCTACCGTCAGCTGTTTGCAGAGTACTCATCTCAAACCAACTAACCCAACACCTGAACTCCACCCGGAGGAATCACCCATGAGTCTTACCTTCCTTCATCGAACCGCCGTGTGCCTCATCCTGAGCCTCGCGTCGCTCCCTGCTCTGACACAAACTGCTCCACCGGACGGATTGCGCGACAGGACGCCGGACATTCATGCATTCGTCAACGCCCGGATTGTGACCAGCCCCGGAAAGGTCATCGAGAACGGAACAATGGTAATCCGCGATGGGATCATCGAATCTGTCGGTACAGGAGAACCGCCGGCCGGTGCCCCTGTGCGGGACCTGACCGGTCTTACCATCTACCCCGGCCTGATCGATATGTTCACTGACTACGGATTCCCAAAGGCGGCTCAGGGACGGGACGGAGATGACGGTGCCGGACAGAAAGCGAAGGAGACAGCGTCCGGTGCTCTCCACTGGAACAGCCAGGTGATGGCACAACGGAATGCGTCCTCACTGTTCCGTCCGGATGAAAAATCAGCGGAAAAACTTCGCTCGCAGGGAATTACAGCTGCGCTTGCGGTCCCGAACCAGGGGATCTTCCGTGGAACGAGCGCGCTTGTCCACACGGGTGAAGGCACGGCCAACGAGCTGATTGTTCGGTCAAAGGTGGCCCATCATATAACATTCGAGCGTGACAGGGGTGCCGACGGCTACCCCAATTCACTCATGGGGGCAATCGCCCTGATCCGCCAAACGATGATCGATGCTGACTGGTATGCCCGGGCACAGGCTGCCTACGCTTCCGACCCGTCACTGTCGAGACCGGAGCAGGATGAGGCACTCGCCTCTCTCGGTGACATCCTGATCGGTTCTCTGCCGGTGATCTTCGAAACAGGAAATGACCGGGATTTCTTCCGTGCAAACACGATCGCGCAGGAATTCGGTTTCGACCTGATCGTGCGCGGAAGCGGGCACGAATACAAACGACTCGAAGCGGTCGCGGCAACAGGAAGGTCTGTCATTCTTCCCCTCAATTTTCCGAAAGCCCCCGATGTCAGGACCCCCGAGTCAGCTCTGGAGGTTTCGCTGGAGGAACTCCGCCACTGGGACGAAGCGCCGGAGAATCCCGGGAGGCTTCAGAATGCCCGGGTGCCGATCGCCCTGACAGCATCCGAATTGAAAGATGCCGGCTCCTTCCTCAGTGCCGTGCGGACAGCGGTCAAACGGGGGCTCCCGGAGGAAGCGGCCCTGTCGGCGCTCACCTCCACGCCAGCCCGGCTCTGCGGAGTCTGGAAACAACTGGGCTCGCTTTCAAAGGGGAAGATCGCTGATTTCGTTGTCACAGACGGAAATCTGTTCCATGAAAAAACAAAGATCCGCGAAACGTGGATCGACGGCAGGCGTTATGAAGTCACTCCCGTCCCTTCCGCGGATCTCAGAGGAATGTGGGACGTATCGATTGCCGGAGAGGCCGGGACAAAAGCTGTTTCGCTGAAAGGCGAACCGGATAAACTGAAAGGATCGGTCGAATGGAACGGTGACCTGAAACTGGCGGATATCGATCTTTCCGGTTTCCGTCTCAGCTTTTCCGTGCCGGGTGATTCGGTGGGAAAACCGGGCGCCATCCGAATGGGTGCGGTTGTCAGCAACGATACCATGGAAGGAACCGGTGAATGGCCCGACGGTTCCGGCTTCGCCTGGTCAGGAACTCGCACAGGGCCGTATACTCCGGAACCGGATACGACGAAGGCGGTCGGGCCGGTCAAGGCATCATTTCCGCCTGTCTATCCGCCAGGCGCGTTCGGACGTGCATCCATTCCTCCTCAATCGGACGTGCTTGTCAGGAACGCAACAATCTGGACCTGCGGACCGGATGGACGCCTCGAGAATGCCGACCTCCTGGTGAGGGACGGAACGATCAGGGCGATTGGAAGGAACCTGGATACGCCGTCCGGCGTAATGGTGATCGATGGCACCGGCAGGCATGTAACCCCCGGACTCATCGATGCACACTCGCACATGGCCGCCGATGCGATTAACGAGGCAGGGCAGGCGATTACGGCGGAGGTCCGGATTGGTGATGTACTCGATGCAGACGACATCAGCATCTACCGGGCCCTCGCAGGGGGTCTCACCACCGCCCATATCCTGCATGGTTCGGCCAACCCGATCGGGGGCCAGTCACAGCTTATCAAGCTCCGGTGGGGTGTGCTCCCCGAGCAATTGAAGTTCGAGAATGCACCCCCGACGATCAAGTTCGCCCTCGGCGAGAATGTCAAGCAGTCGAACTGGGGAGAGAAGTTTACGACACGGTACCCCCAGACCCGGATGGGCGTCGAGCAGATCATGCGTGACGAATTCAACGCGGCCCTCGCGTACGAGAAGGCGATGTCAGACAAGTCCGGAATCCCGGCGCGGCGTGACCTTGAACTGGACGCGATCCTCGAGATCATCCACGGCAAGCGGTTCGTGCATTGTCATTCGTACCGGCAGGATGAAATCCTTGCCACGATGCGGGTTGCCGAGGATTTCGGCTTCAGAATTCGTGTCTTCCAGCACATCCTCGAAGGTTACAAAGTGGCAGACATCATGGCCGAACATGGCGCAGGAGGATCGACATTCTCCGACTGGTGGGCTTACAAGTTCGAAGTGTACGATGCGATCCCGTACAACGGGGCGCTCATGCACAACGAGGGCGTTCTTGTTTCATACAATTCTGACAGCAATGAACTTGCCCGTCGGTTGAACACCGAAGCGGCAAAGGCAGTCAAATGGGGCGGGCTGACAGAAGAGGAAGCGCTCAGGTTTGTAACGATCAATCCGGCCCGACAGCTCTTCATCGATGACCGGGTCGGATCACTGGAAGAAGGGAAGGATGCCGATTTCGCAATCTGGAATGGAAACCCTCTTTCGACCTATACCCGGTGTGAGCAGACCTGGGTGGACGGACGGAAGTTCTTCGACAGAGAGGAAGACCGGAAAATGAACACGGAGGTTACACACCAACGCGCGGTGCTGATTCAGAAAGTTCTTGCATCGGGCGATTCCGGCAAAGGCGGGGGAAAGAAGTCCGGAGGGACTGACACAGGCGATCACCCCTATTCCTGTACCGACTTTGAAGGAGGGCACTGAAATGAAATCATCACGATGGTTTGGCCTCGCCCTTGCCGGCATTCTCGCTTCCGTTCCCCTCGCAGCCTCTGATCAGATTCCTGCGAAGAAGCAGGACCACCCGATCGCTTTGACCGGTGCCACCATTTACCCGGTGTCAGGTCCGGCGATTCCCAACGGTTCGATCCTCTTCGATAAAGGGGTCATCGTTGCTGTCGGCTCGTCGATCCCGTACCCCGAAGGGACCGAGGTTATCGATATCACAGGGAAGCACGTGTTCCCCGGACTGATCAGTTCGGACACGGAGATCGGGCTGGTGGAAATAGGCGCCGTGCGGGCCACCAGAGATCAGTCGGAAACGGGACGGATCAACCCGAACGTCCGTGCGCAGGCAGCCTTCAATCCGGAATCAGAGATCATTCCTGTAACCCGTGCGAACGGAATCACGATGTTCGTCACAGCCCCGTCAGGCGGGTTGATTTCCGGAACATCCGCAATCATGCTGTCCGACGGATGGACCTGGGAAGATATGACATTCAAAGCCCCGGCCGCCCTGGTGGTCAACTGGCCGCGGATGACGATCAGTACAGCGCCCTGGATTCGCCAGTCCGAAGAGGAACAGAAAAAGGAGATCGCAAAGCAGCTGGAGGAGCTGAATGAGGCGCTTCGGGATGCCAGATCCTACAAACAGGCCAGGGAGGCCGACGCGAAACTGCCTGTCGATATTCGCTGGGAGGCGATGCTCCCGTTTCTGGCCGGGGATGCACCGGTCATGATCTTAGCAAACGAGATCCAGCAGATTCAGGCTGCGGTCGCGTGGGGTGCAGCAGAGGGTCTCCGGATTATCATAG
>JAOUDE010000179.1 GCA_029859455.1 Ignavibacteria bacterium
AGAACAGGATCGAACAGGATCCCCGCACGCAGTATGTGCAGGTCAAAACGGAACAGGGATATTATCATGAACAATCGAAACTGATGTCCCAGTTCATCTGGGTTCTCGGCCTGATCGTCACAATTATTTTCTCGTTTGGGGCGATCATTGGTGCGATGATCACTATGTACGCCTCGGTGGCCAACCGAACAACCGAGATTGGAACACTGAGGTCGCTGGGATTCCTCCGACGATCCATTCTCTCAGCGTTCTTCGTAGAGGCGATGATCCTTTCCCTCGTCGGAGGTCTCGCCGGCGTTGCGCTCGCTTCCGGGATGTCGCTGGTGCGTGTGTCAACCGTCAACTGGGGAACGTTTTCGGAACTGGCGTTCGGTTTCGAACTCTCCCCGGAGATTGTCCTCTATTCACTCCTCTTCTCCGTCATCATGGGATTCATCGGCGGGGTCCTTCCCTCCATCCGGGCCGCACGGCTGAAAATCACATCCTCCCTCCGGGCTTCCTGACCCCCGAAGCGGCTCTGCCGTTTCGCTGAAACTCTGCGCTCCAGTTCGTATATTACGGCGGTATGAAACCGGACGACATCCCAGACGAGGAAGCGCCAGCCGGGCTCCGACCGGATGAGTCCGCCTCGTACCGGGATCGGGCCAGAAAAACGATCCTGACCCAGACCGCGCAGGTCTCTCTCTCGAACATCGTTCTTCAGGTAAGCCGGTTTCTCAAGAACGTTCTCCTCGCCTCCCTGCTCGGCCCCTATCTTTTCGGACTCTGGAGTGCCCTTCAGGCTTTCCTGATCTACGGCGGAAACGTCCATCTGGGCGCATTGAACGGTATGTCCAGGGATCTCCCTCTTGAACGGGGAGCAGGCAATACGGAAACGATCCCCGTCATGGCTGCAACAGCTCTGACATTCTCCCTGATCGCATCAGTCCCAGCCGCGGGAATCATCGCTCTTCTTGCCTGGGCGGTCACAGACGAGGTCCCCTCACTGACGATCCTTCTTCTTGTACCTCTCATCATTGTTCAGGTGGTCCTGATATTCTTTCAGTCGCTCGTACGCGCCGAAGAGAAATTCCGCGTGATGAGTACGACGATCATCATCGGGGCGGTTGTGGAACTGGGGGCATCGGTGGCACTCGTCCACGTGATCGGATTCGACGGCGTCCTGCTCGGCCTGCTCGCCGCACACAGCGTCGCTCTTCTGTATTGTATCTTCCGGAGAAAGGGATTCTCTCTGCGATTCACGATCGACCCGGCTCTGCTGAGGCGGCTCCTCCGTACAGGATTTCCGATCATGCTCGGCGCATTGACCTACAGTGTGTTCATCACGATCGACCGTCTGACAATAGTCGCCATCGAAGGAAATGAGGCGCTCGGCTTCTACGCGCTCGGGTCCCTTGCCGTGACGGCGATCGGCTACCTGCCGTCGGCTGTCAATCAGGTGATGTACCCCAAGTTCACAGCTCGCTACGGGGAGACAGGGAAGGCGGGGACGCTGGCCGGCTATCTCAGGGTTTCATCGATCGGGATGGCCCATGGTATGGGGCTTGTCCTCGGTATCGCAATTCTGGCGCTCCCGCTCATTGCGATTCTCCTTCCGAAATTCGAGCCTGGAATACCGGTCGCGCGCATTCTGATCGCGGGCGCTTACTTCCTCTCCCTGCTCGGATCGGCTTCACTGTTTCTGCTGACAATCAACCGTCAGGTTCTGTTTCTGTTCTCCCTCCTTCTGGCAACCCTCCTCCTCGTGTCGCTGGACATGACGGTCCTCTTATTCGGAGGAGGAATCGAGGGAGTCGCAATCGCAACGGCCTCAGCGTATGCACTCTGCTCTATCGGAACGATGAGTTACACCGTTCGGAGATTCCTCCCGGAGGGACCTCCCCCGTTCGGATTCATGCAGATGAAACTGGTGGTGCCGTCCCTCCTCGCCACACTCCTGATCCTTTGTTGCGAAGCCATTTCGGCAGGCGGGACAATGACGACGGTCGGGATCAGGCTGTTTCTCTTCGTCGTGCTCTACGTGCCTGTTTCGTGGAGGATTCTCAGAAAGGAGAACATCTGGTAGGAAACCCCTTCCGGGGATCAGTCAACGGAAAGCGATTCGAGTACAGTCCTGTTTGCCGCGATCGTGGCGCTGAGGTCTTCTTCCGAGTGAGCGGCGGACAGAAACGCCGCCTCGAATTGTGAGGGAGGGCCATAGATGCCGTGACCGAGCATTGAAACGAAGTAGCGGCCGAATCTGACGGTGTCACAGGCTCCCGCTGTGTCATAATCGGAAACCGGTCTCTCTGAAAAAAACAATGTACCCATGGAGCCGACACGCTGATAGGCGCATGCAACCCCTGTCATGCTGATGTTCCTCCGGATCCCCGATTCGAGGAACGCGGCTTTCTTTTCCAGATCCGCATAGATCGAGCGATCGCCGTTGAGAATCCGGAGTGTCTCCAGGCCGGCGGCGATTGCAAGAGGATTCCCGGAGAGGGTGCCGGCCTGATACACCGGCCCCTGCGGAGAGATCATTTCCATAATTTCCTTCTTCCCCCCGTACGCCCCGACAGGAAGGCCGCCACCAATCACTTTTCCGAGTGTCGTCAGATCGGCCCGGATGTCATATAGCTCCTGGGCCCCGCCCGGCGCAAGCCTGAACCCGGTCATCACCTCGTCCAGAATCAGCACAGTCTGATGCTTCGTACACAATGCGCGGAGGGCAGGCAGGAACCTATCGCCCGGAGGGACACATCCCATGTTGCCAACGACCGGTTCGACGATCACTGCAGCAACCTTATGGTTGTTCATGAGTGACTCAACGGAGTTGATATCATTGAACCGGGCGGACAGGGTCGCGGAGACCACGGAGGCCGGGACACCGGGGCTGTCAGGTGTTCCATGAGTCATCGCCCCGGACCCTGCTTTGATCAGGAACGGATCTGCATGGCCGTGGTAGCAGCCTTCAAACTTGATGATCTTTTCTCGTCCGGTATACGCCCGGGCCAGGCGGATCGCGCTCATGGTCGCCTCTGTCCCGGAATTGACCATGCGAACCATTTCGACCGAAGGAACCATGGAACAGATCAGCTCCGCCATTTCGACCTCCCGCTCCGTTACTGCGCCGAAGCTGGTTCCCCGTTCGGCCGCTCGTTGCACCGCTTCCGTCACGCGTGGGTCGGCATGTCCGAGAATCATCGGTCCCCAGGAGCCGATATAATCAATGTATTCGTTGCCATCCACATCCCACAGTTTCGACCCGGCAGCCCGTGCGATGAACCGCGGGCTTCCTCCTACCGAACGGAACGCACGGACCGGTGAATTGACGCCGCCCGGGATTCGTTCCACCGCCCTCCTGAACAACTCCTTCGATTGATCCGTTTTCATGTCTACCCGCGCTCCCGAAGCAGAGACGCCGCTTCCTTCGCGAAGTAGGTCAGAATAAGATCGGCGCCGGCTCGCCGTATGCTGATAAGGGTCTCCATCATCACCTTCTCCCCGTCGATCCATCCGTTCCGTGAGGCAGCCTTGATCATCGCATATTCACCGCTCACATTGTAGGCGGCGGTGGGAACGCCAAACCTGCTCTTGACCTCCGCAATCACATCCAGATAGGGTAGTGCGGGTTTCACCATGACAATATCGGCTCCCTCCTGCAGATCCTGCTCAACCTCACGCATTGCTTCGGCGCGATTGGCCGGATTCATCTGATGCGACCGCCTGTCACCAAACGCGGGGGTGCTCTCCGCCGCCTCCCGGAAAGGACCGTAAAAGGCGGATGAATATTTCGCTGCATAGGAAATGATCGGGGTATGAAGGAAGCCTGCATCATCGAGGGAGCGACGGATGGCACCGACCCGGCCGTCGAACATATCGGAGGGAGCAACCATATCCGCTCCGGCGCGAGCGTGGCTGAGCGCTTCGCGGACCAGGAGGTCGACCGATTCATCGTTCAGGATCTCACCATCCCTCACGATCCCGCAATGACCGTGTGATGTGTACTCACAGAGGCAGACATCGGTAATGAGTACGAGTTCCGGCACCTGCTTCTTCAGGGTCTGAAGAGCTGTTTGAATTATCCCGTTCTCATTGTACGCTTCAGAACCGACTTCGTCCTTCTTTTCCGGAATGCCGAAGAGAATCACAGCGGGGATCCCCAATCCTCTTACTTCCTCCGCTTCAATGACAAGCTCGTCGACGGAGAGTTGGAACACGCCGGGCATCGATGATACTTCGTTTCGGATTCCTTTCCCCGGAACCACGAACAGCGGATAGATCAAGTCTGCCGCCGCCAGACGCGTTTCGCTGACCATCGCCCGGAAGGCCGGGTTCATGCGAAGGCGCCGCAGGCGGGCTGCAGGAAATTCGGAATACGGTGTCATCGAGCCTGATTTCCTTTCTCGTGATCGTTGATCATCTGCTTCGAAGAGTCCTGACCCAGAATCCGCGTTGCAGTCCGTTCCGCACTCATCACGCAATCGCCGACAGCAATCCCTCCGCGGTAATTGCTGCAGATATAGAGGCCGGGGTAGCAGGTTTCGAATGCATCAATCGCTTCGGTGATCGCGTGATACCCGAGATGATACTGCGGGATCGCTCTCGGCCATCTCGTCACCGATGTGAAGACCGGATTTCCATTCAGTTGCATGATCTCTTGCAGCTCCTCCACCACCATCCTCACCAGATCGTCATCGTTCCGGTCGAGAACCTGCGGCTGCCTGGACCCTCCGACGAAGGTGGTCAGAGCTGCGTGGCCCGCCGGAGCGCGCCCTTCGAAGAGAGACGAGGACCAGATGGTCCCGAGGATCGAACGACGCTCCTTCGCAGGAACCAGGAACCCGAACCCATCGAGGGCACGGCCGATCGCATCCTCCCTGAATCCGAGGAACACCTCGCCGACGGCCGGATATGAAATCTGATCCAGAGCGGAAGAAAGCGACGGAGAGAGCCCGGCAATCAGCCTCCCGGCCACATATGCAGGCGCAGCGAACACAACCGTTCCCGCATCAAGGGTGTAATCGGAGCCGTTGTCCCGAGCGATGATCCTGTAGCGCTGCTTCCCGTTGCGCGGCTCGCCGGCCAGACACACTTCGGTCACTTCTGTTCCGGTCCTGATCCCGCTGCCGATCGCTGAAGAGAGAGCCCGGGGAAACTCCTCCATTCCCTCCCTGAACGAAAACAACTCAGCTTTGTTCTTCGCAGTATCGGAGCGGGCTTTCCGTTCCTTCCGTCCGCGAACCATGCCGCGTATCAACCCTCCGTAGCGTTCCTCAAGATTGTACAACTTCGGGAACGCCGCGCGTACGCTCAATTCTTCAGGGTTCCCTGCATACACACCTGCTACAAACGGGTTGATGGCATAATCCAGGAACTCCCTTCCGAGCCGTCGTTCGACAAACTGCGCGATCGATTCCTCCTCTGCCGCCCTCCCCACAAACGGTTCCTTCAGAAGGCGAAGCTTCCCACCGGTGCTCCAGAGACGGCTGGAAAGAAACGAGCCGGGGGAGGTCGGTAACGCGTGCAGCGTCCCGTTTCTGAGGATGAATCGTTTGCCGGCAAGGCGGTTGGCGTACACCCGGTCCGTCAGAATTCCAAGCTCTTCGAACATTGTTCCAAACAGCGGGGTTGTTTCCAGAGCGCCGTTCGG
>JAOUDE010000180.1 GCA_029859455.1 Ignavibacteria bacterium
CGGTCACTCCACTGATCTCACAATGCACCTCCGCTCCGCCAAGCTGTTCGTTGTCGATATCCTCACCAATGGCGGCTTTGACAAGATGTGATCCGGCCAGGAATACACTCCCCGTTCCGTCAACGATCATCGCCTCATCACTCATAATCGGAAGGTATGCTCCGCCGGCCACACACGGCCCCATGATCGCGGCAATCTGAGGAATCCCCATGGAGGACATGACCGCGTTGTTCCGGAAAATTCTTCCGAAGTGCGACTGATCCGCGAAGATCTTGCTCTGAAGGGGAAGAAACACACCGGCCGAATCCACCAGATACACGATCGGCAGCCGGTTTTCCATCGAAATCTCCTGAGCCCGCAGATTCTTCTTGCAGGTCATCGGAAACCACGCGCCCGCCTTCACCGTTGCATCATTGGCAACGATGACCACCTCTCGTCCATGAATCTGCCCGATCCCGAAAATCGTGCCGGACGAGGGTGCGCCACCGAATTCCTCGTACATACCGTATGCGGTGAAGAGTCCGATCTCCAGGAACGTCGTCCCCGGATCGATCAATGCGGCAATACGTTCCCGTGCCGAGAGTTTCCCCTTGGCGCGCTGCTTCTCGTGGGCTTTCTTTCCGCCTCCCAGCATGACCGTGGCGGCCTCTTTCTTCACCTCCCGGAGAAGGCTCTTCTGGTGTTCCGCGTTCTTTGTCGCCGCTGCGGACGGGGTGATCGGTGTACCGATGAATGTCATGAAGCTCCTGATCCGTTATTGTGTTAAGAGAAGGCGGGCAATCACCATTTTCTGAACCTCCGAGGTTCCTTCTCCGATTGTCATAAGTTTGACGTCACGATAGAACTTCTCGACCGGAAATTCCTTGATGAAGCCATATCCGCCGTGGATCTGGACAGCCTCACTGGTTGCCCGGACTGCCGCTTCGCTGGCAAAATATTTCGCCTGTGCAGCCGCCATCGTAATATTCCGGCCTGCTGCTTTCGTCCATGCGGCGCGGTAGGTGAGAAGTCGCGCCGCATTGGTTTCCGTTGCCATATCCGCAAGCTTCCACTGGATCCCCTGGTAATCGGCAATCGGTTTCTCGAACTGAACTCTCTCCTTGGCATACTTCAGGCTTGCATCAAGGGATCCCTGGGCAATTCCAACGGAAAGCGCTGCGATACCGACTCTTCCCCCGTCGAGCACGGCGAGAGCCTGCTTGAATCCCTCCCCAACGGCACCGATGAGATTCTTTCCCGGAACTCGGACATTCTCCAGCACCAGTGTGGCTGTATCGCTGCACCGCATGCCGAGTTTGTTTTCCTTCTTCCCGACCGTGAACCCTTGCATTCCTTTCTCGAGGATGAAAGCAGAAATACTCGCCTTGCCCACCTCCCGGTCTGTCATTGCCATGACAACGTACGTGGATCCGACCGATCCCTGCGTGATGAATGTCTTGCTTCCGTTGAGGACCCAGTCATCCCCATCCCTGGCTGCCAGAGTCCGCATCCCGCCTGCGTCACTGCCGGATCCCGGTTCTGTCAGCGCCCAGGCACCCAGTTTCTTCCCTGAGGCAAGGTCCGGGACATATCGGCGTTTCTGCTCCTCATTGCCGAATTGCATGATGTGTCCCGTGCAGAGGCTGTTATGCGACGCCACCGTCAGGGCGACAGACGGATCGACCCTGGCAAGTTCCTCTATGATCACAACCGCTTCCAGATCCGTCAATCCGGCGCCGCCCAGTTCTTCCGGCCAGGTAATTCCCATAAACCCGAGGGTCCCCAGCTTGTTGACGATATCATGGGGAAACTCCTGGGACTCGTCGTATTTCATCACAACAGGGCGAAGTTCCTTCTCGGCAAAATCCCTGGCGAGAACCTGAACCGCTTTTTGGCCTTCAGTCATTTCAAAATCCAGAATCCCGTTTGCCGGATCATCTGATGTCATTGTTCCTCCAGTTGTCTCTTGGTTGGTTGGTCATTCGTGTCTTTGGTCTTTCCGTTCTCTGTGGAAATGCTCCACAAGTTCAGCTGCCACTTCGTAAGGAGTGACATCCCGTGCCATCAGACCGTCGCTCCGTTCAGCCAGGATCTTTTCCCTTCCGGAAAGCCAGAAATCAACACGGAGGCGATCGGCGACAAGCTCACGTACACGCTTCTCCACACGACGCCTCCTTTTTGCGTCAAGCCTTCCGTCTACTTCCAGGAACTTCCTGTGCTCGTCAATCTTCCGGGCGAGCTCTTTCGTTCCCTTGTTTTCACTCGCCACCGCCTTGAGAACGGTCGGAGTCCACTCCGCATGTGGTTTCATCGCAAGAATCATGTTGATCGACATCACCGCCTGATCCGATCCTGCCCGGTCTGCTTTGTTCATCACAAAGAAATCCGCAATTTCCATCAGGCCTGCTTTCATTGCCTGGATCGAATCGCCTGATTCGGGAACAAGGACGACCACGGTTGTGTCAGCCGCACCGGCGATATCCAGTTCCGATTGTCCGACGCCGACCGTTTCAAGGATTACGACGTCGGCTCCCGAGGCATCGAGAACATCAGCAGCTTCGGCTGCTTTCTTGCTCAACCCGCCGAGGCTTCCCCGGGAGGCCATACTCCGGATAAAGACACCGTCATCCATCTCCACATCTGTCATCCTCACCCTGTCTCCCAGAAGTGCCCCGCCGGTGAATGGACTCGTCGGATCCACGGCAATAATCCCGACCCGGAGCCCTGTCGTTCGATAGAACGCCGCCAGGCGATTTGTAATGGTACTCTTACCTGCGCCGGGAGGCCCGGTAATACCGATCCTGTAGCTTCTCCCGGTTCGGGGGAATATTCTGTCGAGGAGTTCTGGAGCGATCAGGTCGTCGTTTTCGACGGCAGTAATCGCCCTCGCCACCGTAATCCGGTCACCATGAAACAGACGGTCGTAATCAATCGGTTCGCGCGGCATACTCAGTGGTTCAACTCCTCTCTGAATGACCGGACCGTTGCCCTGATTCCCTCCTGAAAAGAGACGGTCGGAGACCAGCCAAGTTCTCTTCCTATCTTTTCACAATCAAGGACACTTCTCCGCTGCTCACCTTTTTGTTCAGGCCCCTTCCCCGGTGTTCCCTGCCATCCCACCTCCCTGCTGACCGCTTCGTACACGGAGACAATCGTCGTTTCGATTCCTGTTCCCACATTGTACGTATGAAACCCTTCCGTCCTCAGGGCCGCCATGTTTGCCCGGACGACATCATCAACATACACAAAATCCCGTGTCTGACCGCCGTCTCCGTTGATGACCGGTTGCTGAGATTGCAGCATCCGGTTGCCAAACACTGCGACAACACCCGCTTCCCCCTCAGCGTTCTGCCGCGGTCCATACACGTTCGCATACCGGAGAACAACAGAGTTGAGACCATGTACCTTATGATAATAGTAGAGATACTTCTCCGCCGCAAGTTTCGCCACCCCATAGGGAGAGAGCGGAAAGGTTCGATGATTCTCGTCCGCGGGGAACGTCTGCTGTTCTCCATAGACTGCTCCCCCTGTGGACGCGAAAAGGACTTTCCTGACCCCGGCAGTGACACAGCATTCCATAAGCTGAAGAAAGCCGAGGATATTGACCGAAGCGTCATAGGAGGGATCGGAGACAGATTTCCTCACATTCATCTGGGCAGCATGATGAAAGACGATTTCCGGCCTGTGTTCACGCAGGACCCGTTCGAGCGCGGGTCGGTCTGTGATATCACAATGGTGAAACGAACCTGCGGGATTCAGGTTTGCTCTGTTCCCGGTGGAGAGGTTATCGACAACCCCGACCTCGTACCCCGCGGTCAGCAGCTGATCCACGAGGTGTGAACCGATAAATCCTGCCCCTCCCGTCACCAGCACCCGACCGTTCTTTGTCATTAGATTCTTCCTTCAATGAAGAGGAATCCTGTATAGCCATATACCGCAGCGAGGATCGCTCCGCCGGTAAAAAGCCGGGAGCGGAATTCTTTCCTCATCATCAGTTCCTTCCACCCTCCTCCTGTCATGAGATGTCCGATACCAATTCCGGCGAACAGAGAGAGAAGCGGCACGATCGGGAGCCGATAACGGGCTTCCGCGTGGAGCACGAGATGTAGAAGAGAGAAGACGGCGACCGCAGCCCAAATCGGCATCAGCCGCGCATCCCATTTCCTGAAACCGGCAATTCCCACCAGAAGCAGAACCATAAGGAAAAAGTCCGCACCGACAGCTATCCCCTGAAGAGGGATATTCGAATCAGAATTTGTGATCGGGTAGATCCAGAATATGTGGGTGCGGGCCGCAGCAAGGGAAAGGCCCTTCCCGGGATTCTCTCTCAGAAAATCGATGCCTATTTCACGGCTGACAGAACTGAGCTCGTACTCCGTCAGTCCTTCCTTCTGAATTCCCCTGCGCGACAGTTCCTGGTCGAACCATGACTCGAAACCGGGGTGATTGCTCCATGTACCTGTTGCATAGGGATTGTTCGCAACGAGTATCGAGCGACCGCCCCAGAGAGAGACCGGAACCAGGACATCATGAATAGTGTAATTTCGGACCAGCCAGGGCATATTAACTGCTGCAAAGACCAGGATGGAGGCAGCAATCGGCAGAATATGGGCCTTCATGTTCTTTCGACCCAGGAACAACAGAGTCCCGAGAAACACCGGAAAAAACCCGAGATAGACTGCCCGAACCAGAACAGCGCACCCTGTAAGAACACCGAGCACCCCTCCTGCTGCAAGGGTCGGCTTCTGAAGGAGCCTGTAGCCCGCAAGAAACGAACCGAGAAAGAAAACAAGAAAGAGCATCTCCGTCTGCAGCAATGCGGAATAGATGATCAGTCCAGGATAGAGGCCGGCAACAGCCGCGGCCGCAAGCGCCCAGACCTTCTCACCAAAAAGCTGCATCGACAATTGATAGATGAGGCCTACGACAATGACACCGAGAACAGCTCCTGCAATGTGCGACAGAAGGAGCCCCATGGACCCCGCGTCGACCATCGTTGAGAGAAAGAAGGGGTAGAGGGGGGAGCGGGTGGAGTACTCGCCGTTCGTGTCGATGAACTCCCCTCCATCCGCAAGGCTGGACGCCAGATAGACATACTCCTTCTCATCACCGGTGTAATACCCGTCCGCGTGAACCACCGGAATCGCTGTGAGGCGGAGTCCGAAGGAAACGGCCAGGATAAGCATGAGACCCCCGGTCCGCCGGGCAGACGCGATCATCCGACTCATGAGTGATCTTCTACGGAAAGAGAATCGGCAATATCATTCCTGAATTGCATCCCTTCGAACCTCACCTTCCGAACAGCGTCGTAAACTTTCCTGCGGGCCTCCCTGATTCCTCCGTGTCCTGCGGATGCGGTAATCCCGAGAACTCTCCCGCCTGTCGTAACCAGTTGATCATCCTCGATACCGGTCCCGGAGTGGAACGCGGTGACGTCACCCTCCTGTACCAGCAATTCGAGACCGGTGATTTCCTTACCCTTCCGGTATTCGCCCGGGTAACCGGCCGAAGCAAGAACGACACAAACTGCACCTTTTTTTGAACCGTCGGGAATCGGTTGATCCTCCCATTCCGAGAGTGCCCCGGTCGCCGATGCGTGGAGCATCCGGGCGAAATCGCCGGCGATCAGCGGAAGCACGACCTGGGTTTCGG
>JAOUDE010000181.1 GCA_029859455.1 Ignavibacteria bacterium
CAAGAATGACCAGCACAATGGTCATCGGAGCGATGTAAGCGAGCCCTTTGAGCAGGCGGTACGACAGCGAATCCGCCGGAGGCCTGAGAACCTGTTCCATCACTCTTCCGGTCAGACGCGAACCGGTCCTCAGCAGAGGAAGCTTCCGTAATGCGTTGTCAATCTGCCGGAACTCCGCAACCATTGCCGAACACTCGGAGCATTCTTCGATATGACGGGCGATGATACCCCCGTCCTGCGAGCCGTCAAGATGCGCGAGGATCTGTTCGGTAGTGACATGTTCGTTCATGGCGTAATTACCTCGGACTGTACATGCTTCCTGAGCCGTTCCCTGAGAATCGTCCGCCCCCGAAAAAGGTATGTTTTCACCGATCCCACGGGAATCTCCATAAACCTGGCGATCTCTTCATATTTCATCTGTTCGAGATAGAAGAGAAGGAGGGGTGTTTTCAGCTTGTCTGATAACTGACTAATCTCCCGTTCAATCAACCGCATCGTTTCACCTGCCTCCACTGTTTCATGGAGGTCGTGTCCGTTCGAGCGGATCTGCAAAACCCTGTCGTCATCGTCGAGAGACACGGGAGGCGGACGCCGGCGCTTCACGCGGGTCATGCACAGATTATAGACGATACGGTGGAGCCACGTACCGAACCGGGCATCGCCGCGAAAGGTATCCAGCTTTCTGTATGCATTCACAAACGCATCCTGCACCAGCTCTTCGGCCTCCTCCCTCCCGCCAACCAGTCTTACGGCAAGGGAAAAGGCTCTGTCCTTATGCCGGTCGACCAGACGGGCATACGCTCTGGCATCGCCGGAGAGCACCCTGGCAACAAGCTGATAATCATCGTCGCTCAAAAAAGGCCTTTTCTGATGGTCCGCAGGACAACTGATAACTCTTAGACGACAGAAGGATGGTGGTTTGTTTCATCTGTCATAGGTCTGAAACAATTTCCGCGCGCGTGTAGTCAAACCAACAGAACCGAAAAACAGACTGAAACAATCTATCCGGAGGATCCATGGAATTGTTCATACCAATCGTTTTCTTTCTTGTCACAGGCGGGGTAATCGCCGGTTTCCTGCTGACCCGGCATCGGGAGAGGATGACAATGCTCGACCGGGGTCTGGCTCCCGAGGATATCAAACAACTGTACGAAAGGAGTGCCGGCCGGTTCAGCCCGTTCTCTTCATTGAAGTGGGGAATCCTGTTTCTCTCTGTCGGCCTCGCAGTGCTCGTCGGCATGTGGCTAAGGGAGAGCTACTACCTGCCCGAGGGTATCTATCCTGCACTCATTGCACTCTTCGCGGGCACAGGGCTGATCTCATTCTATCTGATCACCCGGAAGAAACTCGCGTCCTGACCGGAAGAATCAGCCACCCGTCGGAGAATCGCTCTGTTTTCCGAACACAAACACAAGGGCGATCAGGACGGCGCTACCGACGAGGATCGAAACGAAGGGCGGAAGACCGTACGCGGTGGGGAGATCTCCGATCACCATCCCCACCAGCGCCGCAACAAGGGCGTATGGAAGCTGTGTTCGGACATGGTCGATGTGATCGCACGAAGCGGCGGTCGAACTGAGGATCGTCGTGTCCGAGATCGGCGAGCAGTGATCACCGGCGACTGCTCCTGCCAGTACGGAACTCACCGTCCCCAGAAGGAGCACGTGGATCCCGGCGGCATCGAGTCCGGTCTCCTGGCTCAGCGAAACAGAAAGCGGAATAACAAGCGGCATCAGGATCCCCATTGTCCCCCAGCTGGTTCCGGTTGCAAAGCTGATCACTGCCGCGACGACAAAGGTCAGCACAGGCAGAAAATGCGGGGAGAGGCTTCCCCGCAGGATCTGAACCAGATAATCCGCCGTCTTGAGTTCGACCGTCACCTCACCGATGCTCCATGCGAGAATCAGGATCATCATCGCAAAGATCATCGCCTTCATTCCGCCCACCCACGCCTCGAGTGCTTCCACGAAACTCATCACACGTTGGCCTACGGACAAACCGATCGCCACCAGACAGCTCGCGAGGGCGGCCCACTGAAGCGCCCGGTACGAATCCGATGAACCGATGATCGAGCTGAGGCTGAAGTCGTCCCCCCCTGCTTCAAGGATGTTCGCATATCCTGTCTGATACAGGCTGATCATTCCGACCACGACCACGGTCACGATCGGAAGCACCCCGTTCCACCATTTTTGCTTCTCTACAGAAATTTCAACAGACGGGAGATCCGTCGCGAGCCGCGCGTTATCCCCGTACAGTTTCCCTGTCATCCGGGCGCGCCGCTCGGCGGAAAGCATCGGACCAAAGTCTCTCCCGCTGGCCGCAAGGGTGAATCCGAGAACCAGCGCGAAGATCGGATAAAACCTGTACGCGATCGAATCAATGAAGAGCCAGTACGCATTCTCATGGACGTAGCCGATCGACTTGATCGCCCCGTCAATGAGGCCCACTTCATACCCGATCCAGCTGCTGATAAAGAAGACGCTGGCAACCGGGGCGGATGTTGCGTCAACGATGTACGCCAGCTTTTCCCGGGAAATTCTGAGTTTGTCGGTAACCGGGCGCATCGTATTGCCGACAATCAGGGCATTGGCGTAATCATCGAAAAAAATGACAACGCCGAGAAACCAGGTCGAGAGCTGTCCCCGCCGGGGAGAGCGTGCCCACCGGGTCAGAATCGCCGCGATCCCCTGCATGCCGCCGTTCTTCGAAATGACTCCCACCATGCCGCCAAAAAGCATCGTGAAAACGATGATGGCGGCGTGGTCCGGATCCGCGAGCGCTCCCACCACGAAACGGTCGACCAGGCGGAGCAATCCGATGAGCGGGTTGTAGTCATAGATGAAGATTGCACCGATCCACACCCCGGCACAGAGTGCGATGATCACCTCACGGAAGATCAGCGCAAAGAGAATAGCGACCAGGGGAGGAACGATACTCAGCAGTCCCGGTATTGCCCGAATACTGAGAGATCCGCGCGCAGGCCCCTCGCTCACGGTGACTTCCACACGGCCCGACTCATCGACATGGACTCCACTCAGCAACGCTTTGCCCGATGCGAACACGATCCCCGCCGGACCGGGGAGAACGCCCTCCAGCGATGGAGTGCCGTGATAGGAGGTATCGATTCCTCCCGTACCATCGTAGGCGGTAACCTCGATATCGAACCCGACGTCAGCCAGGACCACCGAAGGCCCGCTCACGTTGAAATGATCCGGGGTCGCGGAGGCAGAGAGAACGGCAGAGAGGAGAATCAGGAGCGTGAACGCGATCCGGTTGAAACGTATCAGCCGTGATACCATTGTCATCCGTTCCCTTCCCCTGGCGTTGATCGTGTTTTCCGGATGAGGTAGGCGATCAGAAGGAGGAAACCGGCAAGAGAGACGCCACCTCCGAGGTCGATCCCGATCCCTGCAGGTTTTGCACCCGCCGCAAACGCATAGAACGCGATGATGACACCCATGATCCCTTCTCCGGCAATCAGGCCCGAACTCAAGAGAACTCCCTGTTCCTTCTTCGATGCAAGTTTTTCCTTGTTTCCCTTCGCCTGCCGGGCGACCAGCGCGCTGACCACACCGCCGACGTAGATCGGGGTTGTGGCGGAGAGAGGCAGGTACATTCCGACGGCAAACGGAAGCGACGGGACACCAAGCATTTCAACAATGATGGCGAAGGCTGCACCGATGGCGACGAGACTCCATGGAAGGTCGGCGGCCAGGACTCCTTCGATCACTGTTTTCATCAGTGTCGCCTGAGGTGCGGGAAGATCCGGCGAACCGAAGGTGTACGTCTGACCGAGAAGCCAGACCGAACCTGCGATGAAGAACGCAGGAACCATCGCACCGATCAATTCGCTGATCTGCTGTTTCGCCGGCGTTGCGCCGACAAGAAACCCTGTCTTCAGGTCCTGCGACATATCACCGGAGATGGAGGAAGCGACGCAGACAACCGTGCCGATCGTCAGCACGGTGATTTTGCCGAACATATCGGTCCACCCGAGCGCATAGAAGACAAGGGACGTGCCGAGCAGTGTCACGATTGTCATCCCCGAGGTCGGGTTCGACGTGACGCCGACAAGGCCGACGATTCTCGAGGCGACGGTGACAAAGAGGAATGCGAAAATGGCGATGCACACTGCGGCAACGAGACGAAAGATCAGTGTGGTCTGATCACCGACAATGTGCGGGACGAAAGCGATCACCGCTATCACGGCAACGACTCCCAGAAGAACAAACTTCATCGGCAGGTCCCGTTCCGTCCGCAGTTTCACCGGGACGACCGATCCCGATGAGGATCGCAACTCGCTCACACCGATCCTGAGCGACTCGAACATCGTCGGCAACGCACTGATCGCGGTCATAATCCCTGCCGCCGCGACCGCCCCTGCCCCGATATACCGGATATATCTGCTCCAGATTTCTCCGGCCTCCATATCACCCAGCAGTTTCGACTGTTCGGGGAAGAGCGGCGATGACAATCCATCGCCGAAATAGGCGATCACCGGTATGATCCCGATCCAGGAGAGGAGTCCCCCGCCAACCATGATTGCACTCACCCGGTATCCGAGGATATAGCCGACGCCCAGGAGCGCCGGCATCGGTTCAATAGAGAGTTCCGCTTTCCTGAGCACCGGTATCCGCCATGCAATCCAATCAGGCCACAGGTTGAAAAAATTCACCAGCGCCTTGTACGCCGCACCGACGCCAAGACCGGCGAAGACATTCCGGGCCCGGGTGCCACCGGCGTCAGCAGCGATCAGCACCTCGGCACTGGCCGTCCCTTCCGGATAGGGAAGATTTTCATGTTCCCGGACGATCAGGAACCGTCGGAGCGGAATCATGAAAAGAACACCGAGGACACCGCCGAGCAATGCCAGAGCTCCGATCTGCGCGATCGCCGGTTCATACCCCCAGAGAAACAGAGCCGGAATCGTAAAAATAATACCTGATGCGAGGGAGGATGCGGCAGAGCCGGTTGTCTGGGAGATATTATAGTCGAGGACAGAGCTCTTCCCGATCACCGGCTGGAGGAGGCGGAAGACAGCAACGGAAATAACGGCCAGAGGGATCGATGTGCTGATCGTAAGGCCGACACGGAGACCCAGGTATGCGTTTGCCGAACCGAAGATCACTCCGAAGATCGCGCCGATGACCACCGCCTTCAGCGTAAAATCCTTCAGATCGGTATCGGGAGGAATATACGGTTTGTGTTCCATCAAAGCCGGATTGATGATGCTCGCAGTTCGTCGAGCAATGTCAGATTGCGAAGGCTGTTGGCGCCATCCGGAAAGGGGGATGAGCCGGCAGTGACCAAACGAGCGAAATGTTCCGCCTCCGCCTTGTAAGGATTCTCAGGAGGAAATTCCTCTTCGTACTTCACGTCGTCTTCGAGCAGGTGGATCGCGAGTCTGTTCGAAAGCGATCGGCCCGAGATCGCGACGGGTGAGGTAACCGAGCCTCTGCTCCCAGAAAGGACGTAGTAATTCGCATCGCTGATGAACGAACAGGTGACTGTCGCGACAACATCCCCGATCCTGTACACGGCATGTATGAATTCGTCCACTTCCTTTTCGATCATCCAGCTGTTAAGCAGTTCCGGTTCCTTCGCTGTCATGAATCGG
>JAOUDE010000182.1 GCA_029859455.1 Ignavibacteria bacterium
TCGGTAAAAAGAGTTGGAGAAACAAGCTTCCTGCTTTCCGGGAAAGCGCTGACCAGCCTTCCCGGATGCCTGGGTGGCCTGCCTACCTGAACGACCAGTTCACGATGGGGAAGAACGGAAGAAACCCGTCCTTGCTGATGAAATTCAGGAGCCCGAGCTGAACACCGTTCATTGTCTCGGTCATATTCAGAATTCCGATCTGAATCCCACTGGTATGACCATTGCTTGTGAAGGCCCCCATCTGCAGACCCTCCATCGTCCCGGAGGTCATTGAAACAAAGTTACTCTGCCAGCCGATGAAACTTCCATTGTTGACACCGATGATTCCATACTGGATCCCCTTCGACACACCTCCTGTCGAAACATTGACAAGCCCGAGATCGAGACCTGTCACACTCTTGTTTCTCCCGTAAATGAGGCTGAACCGGAATGCTTCTACGGCATGGTTTTCCTGGATGATCTGGACAGGACTGAACAGCGATAGCTGAATCGGTCCGGAATCGGCTTTCGCGTTCCCGCCCGCCATGACAATGACTAACAAGAGAAGAAGAAATATTCCGAATACTCGCACTATGACGCCGGATGGTCTGGGATGACTGTGGATTGGTTTGACCTGATAATACGATCTTCCGGACGAAATGTAAAGAGGATGCCGATGATCGCACTTACCGGACACCCGATCATCCTCGATCCTTGTTGCCTCTGTAACGCTGAGATGCTATCTTTAGAAGCGCTGAGGCGTTCGGTGGCATCAGACAATCAGCACCTTCCTTAATCAATCATTGACTGGCCGGGTTCATTTTCATGGTTTTTTCGAAGTGGTTTATTGGGTTTCTGTTTCTTCTGTGCATTCAATTCCCCGCGTTTTCTCAGACCGGAGAGAAGGCGGATATCTCATACCCCCCTTCGCTTGATAGCTATCATGATGCAGAGTTGACGAATCTGATCGATATTCTGGCGAACCGGATTGAAAAACAGCCGTTCAACCTCTGGGCGACAGTCCTGTTCGTCTGCGCCATTGTGCATACCTTTATGACCCATCGGTTCCGGCACATTGCCCACGTCCTCGAGGAAAAGCACCATGGAATCCGAGAGAAGGGAGAAACTGAAAGAACGGTCAGTGTTCCATCCCGCATATTCCATTTTCTCGGAGAACTCGAAGCGGTGTTCGGGATCTGGGTTGTTCCGCTCATCATTGCAATGAACTTCGGCATCGGAGCAGGAAGTAGCCTGAACTATATCGACAACAAGGTAAATTTTACAGAAGCGGTGTTTGTGGTCGTGATCATGACGATCGCATCCACCCGGCCTATTCTTCAGCTCGCGGAACGCATCATGCAAATCTTCGCGAAACTCGGCGGGGAGAAACCGGTTGCGTGGTGGCTCTCAATTCTCCTTGTGGGCCCGCTGCTCGGATCATTCATTACCGAACCGGCAGCAATGACCATCTGTGCAATGCTCCTCTCGAAAAAGTTCTATTCACTGAAACCGAGCAACAGGCTTTCGTATGGAACGATCGGGCTGTTGTTCGTGGCGATTTCGATCGGCGGCACACTCACTCACTTTGCAGCCCCGCCGGTACTAATGGTCGTCGACGCGTGGGGCTGGGACCTCCCGTTCATGCTCACCCACTTCGGCTGGAAAGCTGCTCTCGGAATTGGCCTGGGCGTTGGGGCATATTACAGTTTCTTCCGAAAGGAATTGACCTCCCTCAGCAACATTCCAGACGCGGGCAAACCGGAGGAGAATCTCACCAGGATTCCGGTCTGGGTAACAATCGGGCATCTGCTATTCATGGTCTTTGCTGTCTATTATTCGCATCATCCGCCGTACCTTATTTTCGGCATGCTCTTCTTCCTTGCTTTCGTCGAGGTCACAGAGGACTTTCAGCAGGATTTCAGCATCCGGCCACCGATCCTTGTCGGCTTCTTCCTTGCTGGTCTTGTCATCCACGGCGGCCTGCAACAATGGTGGATCGCGCCGGTACTGGGCAGCCTCGGAGAGATTCCGCTCATGCTCGGGGCAATGACACTCACAGCGTTCAATGACAATGCGGCGATTACATACCTCTGTACCCTGGTCCCGACGTTTACCGAAGGGATGAAATATGCAGCGGTCGCTGGCGCTGTAGCGGGTGGAGGGCTCACAGTCATCGCCAACGCCCCGAATCCGGCAGGTGTTTCCATCCTTGGAAAACATTTCGAAGATGGAGTCAGCGCACTGGGGCTTCTGACGGGAGCTCTTGTTCCGACCATCATCGCCCTTCTCTGTTTCATGATCTTCTGAAAGAATCAGTCGAACTTGAGAAACAGATCTACACCCGATGTTTTATCGGTCGCTTCTTTCAGCTGTACATAGAGAAACCGAAAGAGGTAGTACTCGAGTCGGGCCGATTCATACGAGACACCACTGGAACCTGACTGACTGATTCCGCGTTCGTACGCGACGAACACATCATTCGTTACGTATTTCCCTGCCGTCAGGACCGCTTTGTTCCAGTTGTCCTCCCCGCTGATCCGCACCACATCCAGACCAAGGGCCGAACCGAGCGTGGAAGAAAGCTGCGAATTGATCATGTTCGCGGCCAGATCCATCGCAAGCGCGTTGCCGAGGTCGGAAACCGTCGACTTCTGCCCGTAATTGAGATCATCCGCTTTCCGCCCGAACACGATATAGGAGATCGCGTCCGACTCAGAGATCGGACTGCGATTGTGAAAGAATTCGATATGCGGATCAGACGATCTTCCCCGCACAATGATCGTCAAGCGGTTGTCGGTCCCGTCTGTATCGAACAGATATTCCACCTCCACAAAGAGCACAGGGTCAAATTCCTTTGTGTCCTCGAAATCAACCCGGCCCGAAACGACAACGAATTTTCTCCCATAGAACTCGTAGGTCCCCTGCTCGATGGAAAGAAATCCCTGTATCGCCGTGAATTCTTCTGTCGAAATGATCGTGACATCACCACTGAGCTCCATGTTGAGGCGAGGCCCCCTCAGCCAGGTCGCTCTCGGAATTGACACCTTCATAGTCCCTGTGAACGGCGGCAGTCGGACCTGGCCCGCCGAGTCCCGCACAGCGGCTGATGTATCGGTTCTTCCGGATGCAATCATCAATAACGGAGGGTCGAGATCCTGCGAAGGTCCTGATCCCTTGATGTTTTGAATCGAAATCCGTGAACGCTTTACCGTGATGTCGCCATCCAGAATAATCCGTCCGAACCGCTCCCCGGAAACGTCAATCTGTCCGTCGATGGTTGCAAAGTAAACCGAACCGGTAAGGACGTCGAAATCCTTCGCTGTAAAACGGAAGTCCGGCTGGATGAGGAGTGAATCTTCATAACTGATCTTCAGCATCCCGCTCCCATCCAGACTCCCTTCGCCGCCGGCAACCGATAAACTGTCAAGCCTCATCCCCCTTCCGTCCCCCTCCAGAGCAAACCGGATCCCGGTGTACTCCACTCCCCATCGGGGGAGAGTGAGACGCCCCTCTCTGAGCGATATCGATCCGTGAATGTCCGGATTATGTACCGTTCCTCCGAGCTCAATCCCCGCATCAAGAACCCCCTGAACGGTATGATTTGCACCGGCAAGGACAGGAAGACTTCCCAGATCGAATCCCTTCGTTTCCAGGCGTGCCTGCAGCGGCCTCCCGGGATCGAGCATGCCCCGCTCTCCCTCTTTCCGCAAGTACACAGGGATACTCCCGGACCCCGTGAGGACTCCGCCTTTCCGTGCCAGCAGAATCTTCCAGTCAACCAGCGAATCCCTGAAGCCTGCCGTGAAATCAATGTCAGGGATCTTCAACTCCCCCACCGTACCCTCCTTCATTTGCGCCGTGAGGGAAACCTGAGGCGTTTCCAGACTACCGGTAACTGTCACATCCGCATCGAGAACGCCGCTCCCCTCCTTCTCCGTCACAAGAAAGAGTATTGGGGAGAGATCGAGTTGGGAGATCATGAGAGTAAAGTCGTTTTCCCCGTGCGGCCGGAAAACACCGTGAACCTCCAGAAGCTGACCACCGGATCGGAATCCGAAATATTCAACAGCAACCCCCTCATCATCGAATTCAAGTATCCACTGGTGACCGTTTTCCCAGGTTTGACCATTCAGAACGACCTTGACGGTATCGGCCTCAACTACGATCAACGAGTCGCCGGTCATGCCGGCTGAAATCCGTACCCCGAGATCGCCCACCTTTCTGTTATTGAGAAGAAGATCGTGAATCGCGACGGCGGCTGACAGGTGAAGACTATTTTCTTCCTTCGTCATCGTTCCGGAGATTACCCCGGTTCCACCGAGAGAATCAAAGCCCGTCATTGTGGCAAGAGGCGCCAGCCTCCCGATCTGAAGATTATACTGCAACGATCCGTATCCCGCAGTATCGACCACTCCCGAACAGTTCAGAATGGTTTCGCCCTGTTCCGCGTGTACTGAGTCTGCCGTGAGAACGCCGGCATGATAGCCGATCTGCCCCCTGATTCGATCAATGCGGAGTGTGTCGATCAGAATCGAGTCTGCATCGATGGACAGGTCAACAACCATGGAATCGAGGGAACGTCCGATCCGCCCGTTGCTTTCAACCATCCCAGTGATAGAGGTCGAAACGTCGACAAAAGGAGCGAGATTGAGATCAGCCACCTTCCCGGACAATGTGTACAACCGCTCACCTGTATAATCCAGGACTGAAGCTCTCATGCTGGCAGAACCCACACTCGTGCGGGTGACAAACGAAGCACGGAGGTCATCCGCAAGAACCTGAAGAGACAACTTCAGCTGATGTACCGTCAACTCTCCGATCCCGGTATTCGTCAGATCCAGCATTCCGTCCAGAGTGATAGCTCCCGGATCAAAGCCCTTCCCGCGAAGAGCAAAGTCGGCCTGCATCGAGGAGATCGAGAATGGGTATTCAACGAACTCGCTCAAATCGAATCCACGCAGAGACCCTTCAATATTGTACACCGGGACCTCGCTGATTGACCCCAGCGTCCCGTCAAGGTGCAGTAGACCCGGACCTTCCTTGATTGAGATGACCGATGCCAACGAATCATCTCTGAACCATCCTGCTGCCGAGACCACGGGTCTGTGATTTGCAATGCGCGGGTCCACACCAGGAATAAATTCGACCACATGGACTTCTTCGGTGGAACAGTCAAATGAGAGAAGGTCTCCCGCAAGATCGTAACCGAGCTCCCCTTGAACGGCATTCTCTCTTGTTTCGAGGAGAAGATTACGCACGGAAATCTGTTCTCCCTGTTTTGTGAACGCAAAGCGGCCGTGACGGACCTCAAGGTCCGGATTGCGGAGGAGGAAGGAGAGGGAATCGACCGGAATATGTAAGGAGTCATCGTTGAAGCGAACTGCTCCGATCACCTGTCCGCCAGTGAGAATCATCGGCTCCTCGTCTCCTGCCAGACTGACATGGATTCCTCGAAACACCAGGGTATCCAGGCGAAGGATCCAGCCGGTTGTTTCCTTTTGACCCTCCTGAACATCCGCTGGTTCTCCGCCAGCCGCGTACACGATATTCAGGGTGGAATCGGGCATCTTGGAGAGGTTGAGAACGGGAGAGTCGACGAGGAATGATCTGACGATAATCTCCCGCCTGAGAAGCGG
>JAOUDE010000183.1 GCA_029859455.1 Ignavibacteria bacterium
ATCCCCTTTCCTTCGCTCCCCACCACGATTGCGATCGGTCCCCTGTAGTCGACCTCCGTGTAGAGCCTGTCACCCTTTCCGTCCAACCCGGCAATCCAGAATCCCATTTTCTTGAGTTCCTTCATCGCGTTGACAAGATTTCCCGCATCGGCCACCGGCACGTGCTCCGTTGCTCCTGCCGATGCGCGGATGGTTCCCGGGCTCAGTGACGCAGAGTGGTGGCGGGCGACGATGACCCCGTCCGCACCCGCGCACTCGGCGGTTCTGATCAGGGCGCCCAGGTTTCCCGGATCTTCAATCTGATCCGGAATCAGCAGAAAGCCGGGTGCATCCTTACCTTCCATCTGCAGGAGGAGTGATTCCAGATCGATAGGCGGTTTGTCCTGTGCAAGGGCAAGAACCCCCTGCGCCTTCGCTCCGCGGGCGATCTCCATGAAATCCTCCCTCGCCAGAATCTCGACGCTGATTCCAGCTTCTTCAGCAGCATGACGGATTTCTTCGATGATTCCTCCCCTGACGCTGTCCAGCAGGACAACTCGCACGAGCCCGCCCGGCGACCGGAGAGCTTCGAGGACAGGGTTTCGACCAGCAATGAGCCTGTAACGGCTCTCCTTGTGCCGGACCTTGTTTCGCGGCTGCCCGCGCCCCGGTTTCAGACAGGCTCCTGGCGAGACTTGCGACTGTTGAATTTTTCGATCAACCACCCGACGGTGAACAGGGCTATCCCGATAAGGCCGAGATACAGCTCGATCCACATGTCATCCGTCTGGATTCCCTGTACGAGACCGATGAGAACGGATGCAATTCCGAGAGCCTCGAGGCCCTTTGCGACATACATCATGTTGATTTCCCTCCGGATGAAATCTGTCTCAGGTATGCATACAACGCCTCACCGGATATGGAGTGACGAGCAAAGAAGAGGCCGTTGATGTTGATGACAGGAATATCAACCCTGTAACGTTCTTCTGTGGAAGTTCCAGGTTCCAGATATGTTTCCTTCAGTTCGAACGGGAATTTGTTTCTCACGGAGAGCAGGACGTCTCTGGCTTCGTTGCAGAGGGGGCATTCCTTCTTTGTTATCAGCTCGACCAATATCATTTGCGTACGGGCGCCGGTTTCGCACCACGTTTCGAGAGCCGGATGACGGAGAAGAGTCCCAGGCAGAAGAGGGCGATCGCAAAGAGCTGTGCCTCTGAAAGCCCGGCAATCAGTTTCGGCTGGAGCCGGAGAAACTCTACCGAGAACCGGAAAAGGGCGGCGAGCATCAGGTAGACGGAGAACAACCATCCGTCAGGCCGGGATTCCCGCCACAGGCCGATCAGCAGAAAGAACCCTGCAATCCCAAGCAGAAGTTCATAGATCGGCGTCGGGTGGAGGGTGGTGAGCTGGTCGAACCGGTAATACGGAACCCCGAAATCATCAACCCCGGCCAGTGCTGTCCGGAGGGAATCGTAGTGCCAGAAAGCACGTTCGTCCGGGTTGTGGTCAAAATAATCCTGTAGAATGCTTGACGGTTTGACGGTTCCCATAGCATACACCGTCCCCCAGGGTGCGGTCGTCGGCACGCCGTAATCCCCATCGCCGGCCAGATGACAGCCGATGCGTCCGATTCCGTACGCCAGAATCAGAGTGATGCCGAGGGCGTCGAGGAAGCGGAGGACGGGCAGATTCTTGCTTCGGACATAGAGGATGAGGGAGGAGACCCCGAGGACAAATCCTCCGTACCATGTCAGACCAGATGGTTCAAACGCCGATGCCGGGTTCAGGAGAAAGTAATCCCAGTGTTCGATCAGATGCAGAATTTTTGCTCCGATGATACCGGTAACGAGAGCAATGACAGTAATAGTCCCGGCAAGTTCGCGGTCCATTCTTCGGCGTGCCATTTCCCGTCCGAGGATGTATGAGCCGATGAACGCCGCGAGGCCTACCATCGCGCCGAAACTGTTGATGGTGATCGGACCGACCTGCAATCCAAAGAGATCGAATTCAGGAATGCGGTAGAGGATTGGTATCATGACGGGTGCTCCGGCTCCGTGGAGACGCTGACGAACGATTCCCTGGGTTGGCTGGTAAGGGTCACCGAGGTCGGCGTCACGTCAAAAACGAATGAGGTCGTTCTCTTGTCCAAACCTTCAATCAGAATCTCAATGGCCCCGTTCAGTCCGGTGTACGAACGCCTGAAGTAGGCCGGACCACTGTCGGGAAGACTCAGTTGCGGCGCTTTGAGACCGGTGATCCTGTACTTCAGCGTTGTCCCGGAAACCTCTTCCTCGACACCGAGTTCATACCGGAAGCTCGCGAACTCTCTGGTCGTCTCACAGAGAACAACGGTTCTGTGGACCTGCTCCAACTCGTCAAACTCCGGGGAGACGCGAAGCCGGTATTCATGCCGGTCGGTATTCTTTTGGGCAGCCACAGGGTCAGAAATCGGAAAGGCTCAGATTGGACGTCAAATCAGGCTTCGGGATATGTTGCTTCCTCGGTACGAAAAGTTTCGAGGACTTCTTCCGGCGTGCCGATCGTAAGCAATTTATCACGAAACAGCTGTTTGGTCATCAGGCGGGAGATTCTGCTCAAAAGCTTGATGTGACTCCCCACCATGCTGTCCTTCCCGACCACCAGGAAGACGAGGCGGACCGGTTTCCCGTCCATCGCATCAAAATCGATCGGTTCGGCAGTGATTGCAAACGCGGCGATGATATCCGAAACGGCGTCGGTCTTGCCGTGGGGTATCGCAAAGCCGTTGCCGACACCTGTTGACATGAGTTTCTCCCGGTCGAAAATTGCCTGCCGTACTCTCTCCTTATCGAGGACCTTCGTCGAAGAGCCGATCAGATCGACGAGGGCATTAATAATACCTTCCTTGGAATCGCCCTTGAGGCCAGTCAGCACAAGGTCCTTATTCAGAATGTCACTGATTCTCATCGTTTCATGTGCCTTCCATTAGTGTTCATCCCGCCACTGCATCACCCGCTCTTCGTACTCCTGTGCAATCGTATCGGCGGTTTCCTGATCGGATGCTTCTGCGTTGATGTGGAACAACGGTTTTTCCTTGTCGGGAATCAAGAGAACGGATCCGCCTTTGTCAGAATTAAAATAGACTTTGATGCCGTCGACCAGATCCCTTTTGTCCGCCTCGGAAGCCTTCATGATCTTCCTCATGACCTTCCCCTTGTGTTCCCACGAGCAATTGATGTTTCGCTTTGCCCGGAACAGCCGGGGAAGCTTCTTCTCCATTTCACCGAGTCGCATCTCTGTTTTTGCCATCATTTCCAGAATCCGGGCGACTGAGTACATCGCATCAGTAGCGAAGAAGAAATCAGTGAAGATAAATCCGCCTTTTGTTCCGCCGACGAACTGCACATCGCCGGAAGCCGCTGCTTCCATCATGGCGAGATGGCTGTTTCGGGTCTTCTTCACCGTAACTCCGCGTTTCGATGCGATAATATCCACTTCTCCGGTCGACGTGATCGGTACAGCGATCTTCTTCGGTTCGGGGAAGGTCTCAAGGAACAGGTTCGAAACGATGGTCAGGAGACGGTCGCTGTCGATTCGTCCACCCTGTTCGTTGACCATGAACAGTTTTTCCCCGCCGGCGTCGATCAGCGCACCGAGGTCGTATTTCAGCGATGTGACGATGTGCGAGAGCTGTTTCATGGAATATTCGAACTCGTACGGGTCCCGGGTGAGTTTCTTCGGATCCAGGTGTGCATTGACAGCGACCACCTGACAGTCAAACGATCCGAGGATCATGGGGAAAATCGTGGAGGCGACCCCGTTCGAATAATCGATCACGATCTTGAATTGCTTTTTGCCGATCGCGTCGACGTTGATGGAAGAAAGGAACTTCTGCCGGTAGTCGGCCGTGGCCCGTTCCGGGAAGGTGATGCCTCCGACACGATCCGGAACCGACCGGGAGTAATCCTCACCGAAAAAGAGCCGTTCGATTCCTTTTGTTCGTCCGGTGGGCAGGTCTTTGCCGTCCGCATCGAAGAATATGATATCGGTCAGGTTCTTGTCAGTGGGAGAACGGCGGACATGGATGCCACCCGCTTCCTTCCCGTTCGACAGTTCGTGACGGAGGATCGGAATTGATGTCGCGCGGAGATCGGTCACGTTGATCCCTGTGGACATCAGACCGCAGATGATCGCGCGGTTCATCATGCGCGACACGTTATCGGAGTCTCTGCTCGTTGCGACAACCTTGCCGGCTCCGAGGAAGGCACCATAGGCGGCACCCAGCTTCGCCCCGAACTCCGGATTCATTTCGATGTTCGAAAGACCCGATACCCGGGAGTCAGCAAACAGCTCACGCAGCCATTTGTCTTCCCAAACCAGGCTTCTCGTCAGGACAGCGCCTTCCTCCACCACCTTTTCGGGCCAGAGCTTGATATTGGACGCGAGGGATGCCCCCCGTCCAATCCAGCAGGAATCTCCGACAAAGACATTCTCGGCGATCGTGGTTTTCTCGCCGATGGAACATTTCGCACCGATAACATCGCCGGTCATTTCAACATTGTGACCGATGACGACATCATTCCAGATTACGGAGCTGCGGATGATGCTTCCGGGTCCGATGACACAGTTATTTCCGATCACACTGTCGGAAAGAGTCACCCCGTCAGCCACGGAGCAATTGCTTCCCAGAATTACCCTGCCGACGATTCTGACTTTGTCCTCGTCGATCCTGGTGCCGCTCCCCATCGTCAGTGCGCCACGTTTCTCTCCATCGATTCCTACCGTGACACGGCCTGCAATGGCATCCTGGTGGGCATCCTGGTACTCATTGAGATTACCGATATCTCTCCAGTACCCCTCGGCCTTGAATCCGTACAGACCCCCTTTCTGTTTGAGCAGAAGAGGGAAGAGGTCCTTGCTGAAATCGAATTCCTGCTGGAACGGGATCAGGTCGACCACCTCTGGCTCGAGAATGTAGATCCCCGTGTTGATCGTGTCACTGAAGACTTCGCCCCAGGATGGTTTTTCAAGAAAGCGTGAAATGGTCCCATCTTCATTTGTGATGACCACCCCGAATGCAAGGGGATTTGCAGCACGAGTCAGAACGATGGTTGCCTTCGCTTGTTTCTCCTCATGGAAACGGATCGCCTGAGTAAGGTCAAAATCGGTAAGAACATCTCCACTGATGACGAGGGTGCGCTCGCGGACTCCTTCCAGTGCATTACGAACACTCCCGGCGGTTCCATAATCAGCCTCCGCTCTGACATAGGTCATACGGACGTCCAGGCTGCTTCCGTCACCGAAATAGCTGGTGATCGTTTCGGGCTGGTAAAAGAGAGTGGCGATGAGATCAGTGATGCCGTGGTCACGCAGGAGGGTAACAATATGGTGCATCATCGGTTTGTTCATGACCGGGACCATCGGTTTCGGCGTGTTGCACGTGAGAGGACGCAACCTCGTCCCGAAACCGCCAGCCATGATGATGCCTTTCATAACAGAGTCACACTCATCGGGGAAGAAGACATAGCGAAAAGTGATTCAACATACCAAAAAAAAAGGCTGAATTCAAACCTCCCGGATCAGGTTCGGAGTCCCTGTTCGAGATC
>JAOUDE010000184.1 GCA_029859455.1 Ignavibacteria bacterium
CCTCAGTAACCAGCGTCAGGGGTCCGGTTCCGGAAAGAACAAGAAGGAAGCAGAACAGGCGGCGGCGGGCGAAGCGCTCGACCACCTCAGCTCGACGGAAGCAGAGTAGCGATGCCGCTGATCGATGACGACGCAGGTCTCCGAGGGATACTGACTGCAGCACGGGTGATTGCCGTGGTCGGGTTGTCAGAGAAACCGTGGCGGGACAGCTACACCGTTACCGAGTATATGCACCGCAGGGGATACAGGATCATACCTGTCAACCCGCATGTGAGCGAGGTGTTCGGAATACCCGCAGTGGACAGTCTCGACTGGATTTCGGAAAAACCGGATATCGTGAACATCTTCAGAAGGTCGCAGCACATCCCCGCCATTGTGGAAAGCGCGATACACATGGGAGCCGGGACGGTATGGCTTCAATCAGGAATTGTGCACGAGGACGCAGCAGGCAGGGCTTCCGCCGCAGGGCTCAACGTCGTAATGGATCGCTGTATCCGCGTCGCACACACCCTCCTTGTCAGGTAATGCAGGAAAGGGATAGCCGCATCTCCGGTCGGTTCTCACTCCGCCTCTGGCTCCCCCTGTTCATCCTCACCGCCCTTTTTTGTGCTCTCCCGTCCCGGTCGCTCCCTCAGGAGCCGGAATCATTTCCGCCGGGATATTCCTTCGGGGTGGTCGACACGGTTGTGGTGACCGGAAATGAGAAAACGAAGTCGTATGTCATCCTTGATGAAATGGTTCTGAAGGAAGGGATCGAAGCGACCCATCAGCTCATTCAGTTCGACCGGAACCGTATCTACAGCCTTGGACTGTTCAACAGGGTTGACGTCTGGGCCGAGCCTCTCGCAGAGGGAGTGAGATTGCGGGTCGATGTAGCGGAACGCTGGTATATAATTCCTCTTCCGGTCTTCGGGTTCGCAGAAGGAGATGTAAAGAAGCCGTTTTACGGGGGAGGTGTGCTGCATAATAACTTCCAGGGAAAGAACCAGAAGCTGTTCGGCCTGGTGACATTCGGATATAATCCATCCCTGCGCCTGTCGTTTGAAAATCCTCAGATCAGCCGCGAGGAAAATCTCTACTTCTCGGCGAATCTCTCCTTTTCGAAAGTCAGGAACAAGAGCGAGATTGAATCTTCGATATCGGGGGACTTTGACGAAAAACATTACAATGTCAACGCGACGCTCGGGAAGCGACTGAGTCTGTACGAGAATCTGGGCTTCAATCTGGGATATCAGATCGTGGAAATCGATCAGTACCGGCCGGGGAGAACGGTCTCCTCCGATGGAAGGGATGCATTCCTGATCGGTTCCCTCACCTATGCGTACGATTCTCGTGACCTGCGTGAATATGCCTCAAGGGGACTGTTCTTCCTGCTTGGGACCACGAAGTACGGATTCGGAGAGGCCGATGTCAATTTCGCCCGGTTCAATATGGATACCCGCTACTTTCTTCAGTTCCTGAGCGACTTCGTTTTCGCCGTCCGGACACACGGGACGATGGTCTCAGGCGGCGAGGTCCCTACCTACGCGCGTGCGTACTACGGGTTTGGTGAGCGGATCAGGGGCTACTACAACACGGTGTTCGAAGGAGAGAACCTCTATGGTCTCTCCGCTGAAATTCGCTATGACCTGATCACTCCACACATCGTCCATTTCACATGGATATCGCTTCCGGAAGAGTTTTCTGTCTGGCGGTTCGGTGTGGGACTGGCCCTGTTTGCTGATACAGGGGTCACATGGTTTCGCGGAGAACCGGTTCAATGGAGGGATTTCGCTTCCGGATATGGAGGCGGAATCAATTTCCTTCTCCCGTATGGCATGGTCGTTCGGACGGAGATTGCCTGGAACGACCAGGCCCGGACACAGTTCATCCTCGGGCTCAAATCGTCGTTCTGACCGATGGATTTCTTCTACACTCATCCTCAGCTTATCCACGCCGACCATCTCACGATCGAAGGAGATGAATTCTCACATCTGACACACGTCATGCGAAAGGGGGTCGGAGACAGCTTCGCCGTGGTCGATGGGAGAGGTAATCAGTATGCCGTTGTCATCCGACGAATCGAGCGGAAGGTTGCGTGGTGTGAAATCGGTTCCCATGTCCGGAACGCCGGAGAGCCGCCGGTCGCCGTTCATCTCGGCGTCGGGATGCTGAAGAACGGTTCGCGGTTCGATTACCTCGTGGAAAAATCGACCGAACTCGGTGTGTGTTCCATCACCCCGCTCACGACGGAGCGCACCATCAAAGGAACCGCGAAAACAGGGAGATGGAAAAAGATCGCTCTGGCGGCAATGAAGCAGTCCGGTCGCTCCGTCCTTCCGGAAATCCGCGAGACTTCGACGTTTGAACAATTTGTTCAATCGGCTGCTCGTGAAGCTGAACTGGTCGTCCTGCATGAGAAGGCTCCGGGGTATTACCGGTGCGGCGCGGCGGGATCCGGATCCGTTATTGCATGCGTTGGGCCTGAGGGGGGATTCACAGATGAGGAAATTGCCGTCAGTGCAGCAGCCGGCTTCCGGCCGGTTCGGATCGCACCCCGCCGGCTGCGCACGGAAACTGCCGCCGTAGCGGCGGTTGCTCTGTGTGCCGATGCCGGTCAGCGGCACGATGATCAGACAAGGAGGAAAGGATGAACGGCGTTATCAGCCGACTGGTTTTGAGTGACAGGATGGCTGTTGCATATGCATCCGCTTCTCCATAGTTTAGTATTCCGCAACAGGTGTGCGGTATTTCCCGGTTATTACCATTCAGGAGGTTAGTTCAATGGCACTCAAATCATCAACCATCGAGAACGGTATCGGATTGATCGAGCCGGCCGGCTCATTGATTGGCGGGAAGGAAACGGACGACCTCAGAAGCGCGATCGCGGATTTTGCCGCACGGTCGTACGAGAAGCTGCTCATTGATCTGAGCGCCGTCACCTATCTGAACAGTACGGCGATCGGGGTTCTCGTCTCCGGCCATACCACCTATTCAAAGAAGGGGTGGCAGATCAAAATGTGTGGCGTGAATACCAACATCGACAGTATTTTTGTCGTAACGAAGCTCTCCCTCGTGTTTGATGTGTACGACAAGAGGCAGGAAGCAATCGCCGCATTCAAGTAGGCCGGGTTGTCTGCCCGGCATCGGGCTGTTGCGGGCAGGGACCCCTCTTCCCTCCGACGATGAACTGCCTCCTCCGCCGGTTTTGAGCGGTTTCCGCGTTGCATTTCGTGCCTTCCTTGCGTATTATTATGGATGCCCTTCATCCTGAAGGGAGATTCTCCCACACAATGTAATGCGCACCCAAATGTCTGTCGGGCAGGAACAGGACACACGGCTGAACTCCCTCCAGGAGGAGAACCGAAGGCTTCGGAGGGCTGTCGAAGAGCTTTCCATTCTCAATGACCTCGCGCGCGCGATCGGCGCATCGCTCGATCCGGGTGAGATCATGGGCACGATCATCCGTCGCTCTCTCCGGGCGGTCAACGCGGAACAGGGTGTGATCACACTGGTCGACAAACGGTCCACCGACCCGAGCAAGACTCTTGTGCGCGCGATGGTCAGCTCGAGTCAGCACGAACAGTTCCACCTGAACCAGGCACTTCTCGGCTGGATGCATCTGAACAAGAAACCTCTGTTGATAGCGGACCCCCGAACCGATGACCGCTTCCGCGGGGTTCGCTGGGATGAATCCATCAACACTCTCCTCTGTGTTCCTCTTATCGTAAAAGCAGAATTGAGCGGCGTACTGACCGTTTACAACAAAAAGAACGACACATCGTTCTCCGATGACGATCTCAGACTCCTGGCCATCATCGCCGCACAATCCGCGCAGATCATGGAGAACGCGCGGCTGAATGAAAACGAGAGACTCTTTTTGAAGATGCAGGAGGAGCTGGGCCTCGCGGCGAGGATCCAGAATGACCTGTTGCCCAATACCGTACCAGAGGTTCCCGGCTACGAACTGGCGGGAAAGAATATCCCTGCTCAGGAAGTGGGAGGAGATCACTTTGATTTCATCCCGATCGACGAGGACAGAATAGCGATCTGCCTTGGCGACGTATCCGGAAAGGGACTCCCCGCCTCCCTTCTGATGTCCAACCTTCAGGCCACCATCCGCAGTCTGACCCTTGCGATTCCGTCCGCGAAGGAATGTGTCGAACGGTCGAACAAACTTCTGTTTCAAAGCACCGGGCCTGAAAAATTTGTCACCCTCTTCTATTGTATCCTGAACTCCCGTGACCATACTGTGACATTCTGTAATGCCGGCCATGAATTTCCTCTCCTTGTTTCGGCGGACGGGTCGATCCGCCGGCTCGAAGAGGGAGGGCTTGCCGTCGGTATGCTGGAAGAGTTCCCGTTCACCGAGCAGACGGTGCAGATGCAGCCGGATGATATCCTGGTCATCTGCTCCGACGGAGTGACCGAGGCAATGAACCCGTCCCAGGAACAGTATGGCGACCAGCGTCTCGGTGTGCTGCTCCAGGGCCACCGGACCGATTCCACAAAATCGTTGATGGATCACGTGATCACGGACATCCGCACGCACGCGGGAACAGCTCCCCAGATGGACGATATTACCCTTGTTGTCGTGAAGCGTCTCGCCTGACCCCGCGGGGGGCGGGTCAGTCTCCCCGGAAAGGATCAATGCCATGCATATGCGAATGGTGCATATCAAGATCAAGACGGGCCAGATCCAAACGATTGAAGCCCTTTATCGCGACAGGATCATTCCTGCGCTCGGATCGGTCCAGGGCTGTCGCTTCGCAGGGTTGCTTCAAAGCGCGCACCACCCGGAGGACTGCATCTCGATGACGATGTGGGACTCTGACCAGGATGCGACCAACTACCAGGGATCCGGCCTCTATGCCAGTCTCCTGGAGGAGGCAAGGCCGTTCCTTGCCGATGCCACCGATACGACGGTCCGCCTCTCGGAAGATCTCACGCTCGAATATGTCGAGGTCCCCGAGGAACCGGTGATTCATTCCCATCCCGTCGCCGCGACGACCGATACCACCGTCGAGAGCATCGAAGGGAGGGATGATATCTGGGTCCGGATCGTCCTGCTGAAAATCCGCCCGGGGAAACACGAGGAATTCAAGCGGCGGTATGTTGAGCATGTTATTCCCACTCTCCGGCAGGTGCGCGGGTGCCGGCATGCGTATCTCACGGGGCAGGATGATGATCCCGATATCCTCGCATCAGTGACAACCTGGGATTCCCGCCAGGATGCCGAAACATACGAGCAGAGCGGACTGTATGATCAGCTGATCGATTCGCAGAAGGAGTTTCTTTCCTCTCTGTACGAATGGAAACGGCACCGTGAAGGACGCGGAAGACCGGGAGTTGCCACCAGTGAGGATGTCGTGGTCGAACTCTATAATATTCTGGAAAGCAAGACGTTCGGAACAAAATGAGCGACGCCATGATGGGTGGACGAAAGGGAATGGTCCTGGAGAATGCCGTGCGGGGGCTGGATGCGCGGCATATGATCCACAAGGGAGATCTTCGTCCCGGGGATATGGTCGTTGTACGAACG
>JAOUDE010000185.1 GCA_029859455.1 Ignavibacteria bacterium
TGAAGGCGTATGCCTTCGCGCCAGCCGCCAGGCTGATCGTTGCACGAGGAGAGGCGCCGTAGCTGATCAACTGAGCAAGGTTCCCAAGCCCGAACTTCTCCGGGTTCCTGGTGGCAAACACGATGTCGAGGATATATTTTTCGATCTTCTCATCCATGTAGATGCCTCGGACAGCCGCCCGAGCGCGGACAATATCATCAGGTGTCACTACCGCATTGGGAGATGGAGGGGGACCGAGCATATTCATCTTCAGAATCTGATGCTCCTCTTCACGAGAAGGATACCCGATCCGCACCTTCAGCATAAACCGGTCCACCTGCGCTTCCGGCAACGGGTATGTCCCTTCCTGCTCGATCGGGTTCTGAGTTGCAAGGACGAGAAACGGATCCTGGAGGGAGTATGTGTTTTCTCCGATCGTCACCTGACGCTCCTGCATTGCCTCCAGCAAGGCGCTCTGCACTTTTGCGGGAGACCTGTTGATCTCATCGGCCAGGATGAAATTGGCAAAGATCGGTCCCTTTTTCGTCTCGAACGAACCGTTCTTCTGGTTATAGATGAGTGTTCCGACCAGGTCGGCCGGGAGGAGATCAGGAGTAAACTGGATACGCTGAAATTTTGCCTGAATGGTAGCGGCAAGCGTTTTGACCGCGAGCGTCTTTGCCAGACCGGGGACACCCTCCAGCAGGATATGCCCGTTGGAGAGCAGGCCGATGAGGAGGCGTTCCACCATCTGCTTCTGCCCGATGATCGCCTTGCCGACTTCGAGCTGAATCTGGTCGACGAACGCCGACTCCCGTTCTACAGCCTCGTTGATTGCTTTGATATCCACGGGGGATGTCATTGACCGTCCTTTGTGACTATTTTCCTGATAATGAGAGCCTGAAAGGTAGAAACTTCGCCGTGAATAATCAATTGGTGAAGTGGTCCTCACACCAGAGCAGAGGCCGATCCACCGGCGATCGCGGACCGAAGTGGCTTTCTGCACCAATCCGGAACCTGCACCCGGAAAAAGAAGAACCCCGCGTGCTCGCGGGGTTCCGGTGACCGCAACGCCTGTTCAGGTTCAGTTATTCAACGCACCATCATCGATCCAGTCCCGAATTGCATTCTGCTGGGCGGTCGTCAGAGAGTCAACTGTCGGCGGGAGGGTCCATGGCATGCGGGCCCCGCAGTCATCGCCCGCGATTCTCTTGTACAGCACGCTGGTAGCTGAACTTCCGGGAGCGACTCTTGGCTCACCGTTGCATTCTGATGCCCCGGCATTCACGTTGACCAGATTCGAATACGATTCCGCTGCATCTGACAGGTCGAGGCCAAAGGGAACTGATCCGCCGGCGTGGCAGCCCGAGAAGGCGCACCGTGCATCGAAGATTGGCTGGACGTCAGCAGCGAATGAGACACCGGCAGATGCGGAAATCGTGATATCAATCGTCACCTCATTATCCCCGTGCGCCACCCTCTGGCCCGCGCCGCTGCCAGACGCCTCGTCGGCATCGCCGACAGAGACATCTGTCATAGTACCAACCACCGCCGACGCAGCGGCATTGATCGTCAGAGTCACTGGACTCTGTGTTGAATCTCCGAGAGAAGCTGTCGCGACCGAGGGATCGGGTGCGTCCGAAATGAAGTACGGAGGTCTCCCGCCACTTACCTGCACAACAGCAGAGCCCCCGGGTGTAATGTTAACAGCCGCAGGATTCGCAACAACCGGGGTTTCCTCTCCGCCAGCTGGATCCCCGGCATCTGTGCAGCTCAGGATCGTAATCGTAAGCAGAAAAGAAAGAACAACATAACCACTTCTCTTCAACATTTGCATGAGCAACGACCTCCTCTTTCTATCTTTGGCGGACCTTTTCGGTCTCACCAACCGCGGTTGACTGTTTCGTATTTGCAGATACGGAAGATATGGAATAGTACCACTTTGATGCAAGCACACAATCAACATCGGTCCTGTTTGATCTGAATCACAGGCCCAAGAAAGGCTCTTGACAATTGGTGAACGGCATAGTATATTACGTCGTTCGAAAAAGGGGGGCACCTTTGACACCCTACCGAACCTCGGTCCTGCTGGGGAGAGCGGGACTATGCAGCACGGGGGAGATCCCACCTGCGTGACGCACGATACATCCCTTTGACTTATGAAGTAGTACTATTGGACTCAACCTAGTAACGGAACAGGAGTTGCCTTCTTGCTTTGTCCGGTACTGATGTGCGGGATTGCTCACTCTCTTCGTACGGGCATCGGCGATCCGTTTAAGACGATACCCAGACTGTAGCTCAACACAACTCAACACAATAAAACACAACTCATTAATTAAACACTCTGGAGGGAGTAACAATGAGTAATCTACTTCGTGCGTTTTCCGCCTTGCTTGTCGCGGGGGGAATCTTCATTTCCGGCTGTACAAAAGATGAGACCACAGGACCGGATCAGCCGGGTCCGGTGACCGAGCAGGATGGCTTCCTCTATCTTGTATCAGGACAGGCAGGCCAGGCGGGCGGCGGTGGCAATGGTGGACCCGCAACCGCGGCATTCCATTACTGGCCGCAGGACGGTGCGTTCAATGAAACGACCGGCGATAACTACATCATGGACTGGAACAACCATTGCATCCGGATCATCAAACCTGACGGAACGATCGACCGGTTTGTGGGTTCCGGATTTCTTGGGGATGATGCAACGGGCAACGCGGCCGATATCGATCTGAACCATCCTGTCGGCGTTACAATCGGTCCCGACGGAAACCTCTACATGGGTGCATGGCATAACTGGAAGATCAAGAAGATCGACCTTGCGACGATGATGGTCACATCACCTGTCGGGACTTCTCAGGGCAACGATGGTGACGGCGGACCGGCGACAGCGGCGAAGCTTGATCTCCCAGGCGATCTTGTGTATGACAACGCAGGAAATATGTATATCAGCGACCAGGGAAACTCCCGGATCCGGAAAGTCGACCCCTCCGGCATCATCACGAATTTTGTCGGCAGCCCGACGCGCGAAAAAGGGTTCGTGGACGGCGTCGGTGACGCCGCCAGGTTCTCATTTCCCCGTGGCTCTGACGCGGTCCCCGGCGGCAAGCTTGCCATCGATGAAGCAAAGGCATTCATCTATGTGGCCGACACCGAGAACAATGCAATCCGTAAGATCAATATTGCGACCCGCGAGGTCACAACAATTGCCGGCAACGGTACGGCTGGCTACACCGGCGACGGCGGCCCCGCGAGCGCAGCGACTCTGAACTTTCCGACTGACGTCGAGATGACGCATGAGGGATTGATCTACCTCTCCGATTCGCGGAACCACGTCGTACGTCTGATCGATGTTGACGGAACGATCAGAACAGTTGTCGGAACCGGCACGGCCGGGGCTTCTGACGGCGGCATCATGGCCGAAGAGGCACAGCTGAGGAATCCTGGTGGTCTCTGGTGGAAGGAAAGCACACATACGCTCTACATTGCTGACACCTTCAATCACCGTGTCATGAAGGTCACTCACCCCCACTAAGCGGGGCATTGATCACCCAATTGTGAAACCGGAGAGGGTTGTGCCCTCTCCGGTTTCCTGATGTTTAACGAATGGTGCAGAAAAGAATGAACGGACGCTATGGAATCGCAGGTGCTTTGAGTTTCGCGCTGCTTCTGATCTCTTCTTGTACTGACATGGGCAGCGATCTCGCGAAAGCGCCTGTCGTCATTGAGCCGGATCAGGAAGGGATCCTGTATGATGTGGCAGGAGTAGCCGGACAGCCGGGTGCAGGAGGAAACGGTGGCGACGCATTGACCGGCCACCTCGCGTTCCCGCAGGATGTGGCAATTCGCTACAACGGCGACGTGTTGATCGTGGATGCTGAGAACCACTGCGTCCGCCTCGTCAGTAGTGATGGCTCATTGTCGCGCCATATCGGAACCGGAAACCCCGGAGACGGATCGGGCGGACGACCAGGTGAGATTGATCTCGAGGAACCCGCGAGTATCACGGTTGGACCGACCGGAGAACTCTGGGTCGCGGCATGGAGGAACAACAAGATCAAGAGAATTGATCCGCAGGGACTGACAGTGACTGTTCCGATCGGGACTGCGGCCGGTTTCGGCGGCGACGGGGGACCGGCAGGGTACGCACAACTCGATCTCCCGAGCAGCGTGGTGTTTGACGAGCAGGGGAACATGTATATTTCGGATCAGCAGAACCAACGGATCAGAAAGGTCGACCGGGACCTTACGATTACCTCGTTCGTCGGATCAGGTCTGAAAGGATACGCGGACGGGAACGGCGAAGATGCATCGTTCAGCTTCCCCGCAGGGCCGGGAGCGGTCCCGGGTGGACGGATCTCCTGGGCACATCATCCTGACGGCCTCCTGATCGCCGACTCGGAGAACCACCGTATTCGCTTTGTGAACCTGGAAACACGGGAAGTCTATACCGTCGCAGGAACCGGGACACCAGGTTATTCGGGTGATGACGGACTTGCAAGAGATGCACAGCTGAATTTTCCGACGGACGTCTGGATGTCCGATGACCATGAGATCTTCATTGCTGATTCGCGGAATCACGTTATCAGAATGATCAACGCAGTCGGCAATATCGTGACTGTGGCCGGGACGGGAGTAAGAGGCTCGTCGCCCAACGGTACGTTGGCACTCGATTCCAGGCTGGATTCGCCATCCGGCATTTGCTTTGACGAGTCAAAACGGGTCCTCTATATCGCAGATACCGGTAATCACCAGGTCAAAAAGGTCAAACTTCCCAGGTAGGTCCGCTCTCAGGCCCAGCTTGACTATTCCTGCAACTGCCATTATATTTGTATTCTACCGTTGCCAAAGAACTTATGGCAGCTAATCTACTAGCAGCACCACAAACTCTGGAGGGAATCATGACACATTTGTTCTCGATATCCCGTTATCGGCTTCCTCTCTTCCTTCTGGCCGCCTCATTGATGGTGGTCGGTTGCGAGGATGAGGAAACCGTGACGACTGGCGGCGGCACAAGCACAGGAGAGGACCTTGTTGCGAAATATGGGCTTCAGGTTCTTCCCCCGACACCGTATCCGACCGACAATCCGGCCACCGCGAACGATGAGGCGAACCCGCCTGTCCAGGAAAGGATTTCACTGGGCTGGCTCATGTTTTTCGACCCGATCATGGGCGGAGAGATGGACGTAGCGTGTGGAACCTGCCATCATCCGGATTTCGGGTTTGCTGACGGTCGACAGTTTGGTGCCGGAACCAGCGGATCTGGTCTGGGACCCCATCGCATTCTCTCGAACACACGTTCAGCGGGCCTCCCGATTGAACTCGAACCAAGAAATACGCCCTCTGTCTGGAATACGGCGTTCAATCTGGATGAAACAGGTGCGTTGAATGCAAAAGGCTTCCAGTTTATGGATGGCCGGACCCGTGGCCTTGAGCAGCAGTCAAAAAAGCCGATCACATCACGCGTTGAAATGCGTGGTGATGCTTATGGGCTCGATGATGCCGCGGCGAGATCGGAAGAGCGTCGTG